>JAFPPJ010000288.1 GCA_017410745.1 Oscillospiraceae bacterium | reverse complement strand
GGGAAGTGGCTTTTGGCATCAAGGAATATTTTGAAGAACGGATGGGATGCTCTATATATGATGTGCTTCCGGATATCGGAAAAACAACATTGCTCACACCAAAGCCATGGAGTCCGCCCGGAAAAAATAGGGATACAAGCAATGATATTCGCAGATAAATGCGTAATGATCTTTTTGTCAAAACTATTTGCAAGTGAGAATGATACATCCAACTAAAAAAAAGCTATCCGATTCGTATATCGGATAGCTCTTTATTATGCGTTACAGCACTGCCCGATGGGCAGTCATATCTTGAAATCGCGGAGTTGTTTCTCGAGCACATCTGCCTGTCCTGCAAGCTCCTCCGAACCTGCGGCAGAGCGTTCGGCGGCGGAGGCGTTGCTGCGTACAGCGGCGGTTATGCTTGACAGCCCTCTGTTCACATTGTCGATGTCACGCGCCTGCGTTTCGGTGGAATCGGCTGCCATACCCACAAGCTCGCCCAGCTCTGCCATAGCCGTGCGGACTTCTTCAAGGGAGCTGCTGACAGTATCGTTTATCTTTACACCCTTTTCGGCAGCAGCTACGCTTCTTTCGATAAGTGCCACAGCACTGCCTGCCGCATCGGCAGACCTGCCCGCGAGATTGCGCACTTCATCGGCCACTACCGCAAAGCCCCTGCCCGCACTGCCTGCCCTCGCCGCTTCAACTGCGGCATTGAGCGCAAGTATATTTGTCTGGAAGGATATGCCGTCTATCAGCTTTGCTATCTGCTGTATCTCCTCGGATGCGGTGCGTATATCTTCTATTGCGGCGCTGAGCTCCGCCATCGCACTGCTGCCTGTCTCGATGCTCTCAACGGCAGCATCCGAAAGACCTCTGACCTTGTTCATTAGCTCGGCATTTTTGGATACGTTGAAGTTTATGCCCTGCATCAGTTCATCGAGCCTGTTGAGCGTGGAAGCCTCGGAGTTGGAGTTCTCGGCAAGGGTCTGTGCACCCTCCGCAAGGGATGAAGCTCCGCTGTTCACCTGTACGCCCGCGCTCCTTATGGCGCTGATGGTGTTCCTGAGGGATGAGGATATATTGTCGAGCGATATCTTTATGTTGTTGAAATCGCCGTAGTAATCGCAGCTGCTGTGTACGGAAAGATCGCCTCTTGCTATCCCTGCAAGGGTGCTGTCTATATCGCGTATGTATGTGCCGACATTCTTTATAGTGGTCTCCATGGCAGCGGAGAGCTGTTCGGTCTCATCGCCCCTGTTGTTGGCCTTGAATGTGGTATCTATCTCGCCCGCTGCAAATTTCTCAAGGCATTTCGCTGTGGGGATGATGGATCCCGCTATTTTCCGTGCGGCATAGGTGGATGCAAGTACGGCGATAAGTATGATTATGATCGTCCAGCAGGTCATGAGCTTTATGGCTCTGAGCCCTTTGCCGTAGATATAATATGAGTCAACACAGTAGATCACGCCGAATTCGCTGTTTGTGGGGAGCGGTGCAGAGTATACCACATAATCGGAGAATGCTCCGCCTGTGGTGAGCGGCTGCCCCATAGCAGCTGCAGTGACATTTTCGGCATAGACAGGGTCGCTTGTGACATACGAGCCGCATTGTGCCTTGTCGGTGGAGAGCATCACAGAGCCGTCTCTGTTGTTTATCATGATGCCGCGCCTGCCTGCGCCGTCCATAGTGTCGGTCACATAGTCAAAGTAGTTGTTGCGCAGTTCGCCGGCTATTATGTCGTCGGTGCGCTTGAGCGCAAAGATATAACACTTGGCGGAGGGTACATAGGTGAGCAGTACATCATCAACATCGAGCTTGCGGCACTCCGCCTCAAAGCGCGAATAGTCGTAGCTGCGCTTTTCTCCTATGATGAATACACTGTCATATATATCGTTCTCCTCGCCGGAGCCGGAATCTCTCAGACCATTTGCGAGAAATATCATTTCCTCCTGCAGTGATGAGCATACGCTGCTTACCACAGAGGTACCGAGCTGATCGGAGAAATTCTTTTCTATGCTGTATATATATGTAATGCCGCACAGCGCAACCGCAAGAGCGCCCAACGCGCCGCAGATTATGCCGAGCCGCATCAGTCTGTGCCTGATCGAAGTTTTCATACGGTCTGCCTTTCGGATAGCATGTAATGATCATACATTTACTATATTATAAATCATTTTTTCCGATTAGTCAACATAATATGCGAAAAAATCAGGATAATACAACAGGTCTGATGCACATGAATATCGTGTAACAGTCGCCTTTGGCAGCAGGCTGAGCCTGCACCCACCCGGAGTTTGTTTGAACGAAAACTTCTGTACTATACTC
>JAFPPJ010000023.1 GCA_017410745.1 Oscillospiraceae bacterium | reverse complement strand
CAATGGTTCAAGGGCTTTGAACAGGCACTTGATGGCATGGAGCCCGGCTGCAGAAGCAATCTGCTGAGGTGCTGTGCAAGAAGATGCGCCGATACGGGAGTATTGCAGAAATATCTTGAACTATATCGTAATACCGGCGAAGACCGCGATGTCTTCTACAGCAGACTGAGTGAGCTTGGCGGCGTTCGTGCCGAGATAGTTATTCCCCAGAGGGAATATTATATCTATTTTCCCGAGTGCGGATGCGATCTCCATAAGGACTGCGGTGTCAATACCCCCGCTCTCTGCGAATGCTCCCGACAGAGCATAATCTACGTGGCTCAGAGCGTGTGGACTGACAGCAGAGTATGCGTTGAAACGATGAATACTGTCCTTGCCGGAGATAATGAATGTAAATTCAGGCTCATATTTGATAAATAGGACGGATCATCAATAAGCATCGGATCACGCCGCAAATGCAAAAGACCGGCTTGAAACAGATCTGATGATAAGATGAACACAGAAGAATAAAGAGGCTTTTATGGAACTTTGGTACAGTGAAAATCATACTAAGGACGCTAAGATGTCGATACGGGTGGAGAAGCAGCTATACTGCGGACAGAGCGAGTATCAGCGCATCGACGTGTTCGAGAGCAGGGACTTCGGGCGCTTTCTCACCCTTGACGGCATTATGATGCTCACGGAGAAGGATGAGTTCATATACCACGAGATGATAACACACGTCCCTATGGCGGCATACCCCGACATAAAGCGGGTGCTGGTCATAGGTGCGGGCGACGGCGGCACGGTGCGTGAGCTCACACGCTACAAGAGCATAGAGCATATCGACATGGTGGAGATCGACGAGCAGGTGGTGGACGTGTGCAGGGAGTATCTGCCGCAGACTGCCTGCAAGCTCAGCGATATCCGCGTACACATACACTTCGAGGACGGCCTTCGCTTCGTGCGCAGCCGTGAGAATGAATACGACCTTATCATCGTAGACAGCACCGACCCCTTCGGGCCGGGCGAGGGACTGTTCACCAGCGAGTTCTACGGCAACTGCTACAAGGCGCTCACCGAGAAGGGCATACTTGTCAATCAGCACGAGAGCCCCTACTATGACGAGGACGCCAAGGCGATGCAGCGTGCGCACAAGCGCATAGCACAGTCATTCGAGATATGCAGGGTGTATCAGGCGCATATACCCACATACCCTTCCGGACACTGGCTCTTCGGCTTCGCATCGAAGGGCATAGACCCGCTTGACATCGACGCGGACGCATGGAACGCACTCGGGCTCACCACCCGTTACTACAACACCGATCTGCACAGGGGATGCTTTGCCCTGCCCAACTATGTAAAGGAGCTGCTTGATGATGCTACCTGAGATAAAGGCATTTATCGGCTGTGATGCGCCCTTTGAGGAGGCATCCGCCGTGATATTCGGTGCGCCCTTTGACAGCACCACCTCATTCCGTCCCGGCACGCGCTTCGGCCCTGCTGCCATAAGGAGCGAGAGTTTCGGGATAGAGACATATTCCCCCTATCAGGACAAGGATCTTACGGACATAAGCGTGTTCGATTCGGGCGACCTTGAGCTGCGCTTCGGCTCGCCTGTGTCCGCACTTGAGGACATAAAGGCGCATACCGCAGAGATACTCGATGCGGGCAAGCTGCCTGTGATGCTCGGCGGTGAGCATCTTGTGACCCTCGGTGCATTCCGCGCGGTGACGCAGAAATACGGCGATGTGCATGTCATACAGTTCGATGCGCACACAGACCTGAGAGAGGACTACCTCGGTGAAAGGCTTTCCCACGCCTGCGTGATGCGCCGCTGCTACGACATAGTGGGTGACGGACATATATGGCAGTTCGGCATACGCAGCGGCGAGAGGTACGAATTCGAGTTCGCGCGTCAGCACGGGCATATCTACCCCGCATCGGTAAGCGGCGTTGACTTCTCGGGAGTGGATGAGTGCGTGAAGGCACTTGAAGGCAAGAAGGTATATCTCACGATAGACCTCGATGTGCTCGACCCCGCATATCTCCCCGGTACGGGCACGCCCGAAGCGGGCGGTGCTTCCTTTTCGCAGCTGCTCGAAGCGGTGATAAAGATAGGTGCGCTCGATATCGTCGGTATGGACATAAACGAGCTGTCGCCGCACTACGATCAGAGCGGCCGCTCCACGGCACTTGCCTGCAAGCTGCTCAGGGAAGCACTCCTCGCAATCAGTCGGTAGTACCGACAGCCATTT
>JAFPPJ010000287.1 GCA_017410745.1 Oscillospiraceae bacterium | reverse complement strand
GTCCCGTGCAAAGATATCGTATTTGCGGACGGGCGAGAGCGCAGCCTGTCTCATGGAAAACTCCGTGGGCTCGCCCGCTCTTTTCATATTCGATGGTATAAAAGGCATAGTATCCTCCCGCGATAGTTGACTGATGTATGCTACAATTATAGCAAAAAAAGCGGACAAATTCAAGTAGTACGCCGAATTTCTATGGCCGCACATATAGATCAAGTCCAAAGGCGGCTGCAGGCTCTGCACCTGTTCCGAGGATAGTGCGACAGGTCTGTGCAAATGCATATCGGGTAACACCGGGCTTTGCCCGGCGGGTAATACCGGACTTTGACCGGCGGGTAAAATTCGCCTTTGGCGACCGGCTTTACCGACAGAACTTGACAGGGAGCGTATCATGGGGTATAATTATCGGGGGTGGATAATATGGAACGGATCGTTGGCATCATACATCGGGTGCTTATAGGGGCGGCACTGCTGCTTATGACAGGCAGCCTCGTGTTCTTTCTGATACGGTGGGGAGCATTGCCCGAATCTCCGGGAGTGCATTTCGGGCCCGACGGCGGCTTTGATGTGTTCGACTCGAAGCTGTACGGCTTCTATCCGCATATCATAGGCTATCTTGGCATAGTGCCCGCAGTACTGACGGGCGTGATGATAAAGAAGCTCAGAACGGGACTGCATATATCGGAAAAGGGCGAGCGCCTGTTCAGAGCGGAGATCAGCATAACGCTCGATCTCATAGCACTCATATGGAGCTGCTACTTCGCCTATTGGTCATACTGCGTGTCGGTGCAGCAGCCGCAGACCGACATGAACAGAGGCATATTCCTCACCGCACTGCTTGGCGCCGCCTTACTCGGCACAGCCGTGACCGCAGTGACCTGTGCAGTGACAAAGACCGGCGAGGAAAAGGACATAGGGCAGAGCCATCGTATAGGTACTGTCATCACATGGGTGCTGACGGTGGGAGAGCTGTTCCTGTTCATATGGGTATGGGAGCGCATCCCCGGCATAGAGCATCCCGAGCAGGCAGGGAATTTCTATTGTGCGGACATGGGGATATACCTCCCGAAATGGATACTCATAGCCCTGCACTGCACATTCATCGCGGTGCTCGCACTGATGGAGCTCCTCTCGCAGAGAGCGTATAAGTCGGGCGATGCTCTGCTGACAAAGACTCTTGACGATGTGAAGGTCATCTCTGCGATATTCTTCTTCATTGTGAATATACTCACAATATCGCAGGCTGATATAGGCCTGCCGACCGTGATCTTCTTCGCCATCCTTTATGCCGTTGCCGCGGTGAAGCATATCATCAAAAGGAAGCAGGCCGGAAGCGGACAGTGATAGTGCCTGTTTTGCACAGATGAATGTTACATTTTATATGCACTTATACAAAGTTACATTAAAAAGCCACATCGGTATTGACAATCCGATGTGGCTTTGTTATACTTATAATACGAGGAAAAGTATTCAGTGAAGGTCTATCACTGCTTTTGTCAGATCATTTGAAATATATCTGCGCCGTGAATATCCCATTTTCAGCGTCTATTGAGCAGTCGAAGCCGTGCTTGTCGCATATGACCCTGACTATGTGCAGTCCGAGGCCGCTGCCCTGCATGTTGCTCCGTGCCTTATCGCCCTTGACATAGGGCTGCCACAGCTTATCCACATCCTCTATGCTGCCGCTGATGCGGTTCTTCACCGTGAATGCCTTGTCGGTGACGGTCACATCCACATTGCCGTCGGAGGAATACTTCACGGCATTGGATATGAGATTGTCCGCCGCCTGCGTCATAAGCTGCCTGTCAGCGGTGATCATCCCGCTCCCGGATATATTCACGGTATGCCCGTCGCTGTACTTTGCGGCGGCATCCTTTGCCGCATTTGCCATGTCAAAGCGCACCTTGTGTATATCCGCATCCATCTCAAGGCGGGACAGGTCGAGCACATTGGTTATCATATCGTCCATATACTGCACATTGTCAAGTATCATCGCGGTGCGGCGCTTCGTCTTGTCATCCGCTGCGCTGTCACTTAGCATCTCGGCACAGCCCGATATGGTCATGAGCGGTGTCTTGAGGTCGTGGGCAAGGATATTGGTCATGTCCCTGCGGTAGTCCTCCATTGCATAGTGTGCCTTGTAGATCATGCTCATGCGGTATGCCCTGAGCAGGGATACGACAATGCATATCACGAGCATCACAGCGCATATGGCAAGGAGTATGCCCCAGTAAGAATTAGAAAAGTCCTGTCTGTACAGTGCGGTCACGGTGTATACCGTGCCGTCGGGAGCATTCAGATTAGTGCGGAACCAGCTGTTGACACGGAAATGATCCTGCCATGTCATGAAGTTGTTCTTGCTCCTGCTTATCACGCTGCCTGCGCTCTGCTCGCTGTCTATCGCATCAAGCGACTCGAGCCGTCCGTTTTCGATATCATCGCCCATTACCCAGCCGCCCGAGAACTGATCTTTGGTATATTCCGTCAGTCCCGTGGTGTCTGCGGGAGTGATGTCGAACTCCTCTACGGTGCCGCCTGTGGGATTGGGATCTGATACCGTGCCCGACAGGTCTGTTGCGAACTCATAGCGCTCTATATGCATCTTGCCGGGGACGAATATGCCCTTTTCCACATCGGCATATATGGTGTCTGCCAGTGTGAGCACCATCTCGCTGTGGAACGGAGCACTCTTGCCGATATACTTTCCCGCTACTTCATACGCCTTGTCAAAGGCGGACGGGTCTGCATAGCATATCGCCTCGCCGCCGTCGTACTTCACGATGGCAAAGCCCTTCCTCTCGGTACGGAGTATCTCCTCGTCATCCTCATAGAGCTTGAATACATTGGAGCCTATCTCACCGAGGTAGAGCTGCAAGGCAAGAGTATTCCTGTACCGCTGTGATGCCAGTGTCTTATCCTCCGTCTTGTCCGAGTAGATATTCTGTGTGGCTGCACTGATGGTAAGATCAAAGTGAGTATTCTGTATCTCTGTATACATGACTACCATCAGGTCATGCAGTATGACCGCAAACAGTATGCATATTACCGCGCATACCGCCAATGCGGGTATGAACCTCTCGGCAAACAGTGCCTTGAAGTCCTGCCGCTTTCTTCCGAGTTTCAGCAGCTTTTCCCGCTGCTTTTGTCTTTTCGACATATGATACACCCTTTCTCATAGACAGGATCATGAGTATTCCGTGATCATAGGTTCACTCCGTGATCGTAGGTTCACTCTGTGATCGTAGGTTCACTCCGTGATCGTAGGTTCACTCTGTGATCCTATAGCCGCCGCCAATGACGGTCTTTATCTGTGAGCCGGCGCTGCCGAGAGCCTTGCGCAGATTCTTGATATGGTTGTCCACCACACGCTCTGAGCCGTAGTAGTCCACTCCCCATACCCTGTCAAGCAGTGTATCCCTGTCTATGACCCAGTTGACGTGCTCCATCAGGTATTTCAGCAGGGCGTACTCCTTGGGGGCGAGCTCCGCTTCTTTACCGTCAGCGGTCACTGTGAAGGTCACGGGGTCAAGGGTTATCTTCCCGCAGACTATGGTCTTGTCTGCGACGATTCCCTTGTCACGCCTGATAAGTGCGATGAGCTTCCCGTACAGTGCGGCAAGAGAGAAGGGCTTGACGATGTAGTCATCACAGCCGAGGTCGTACCCGTGTATGATATCCTCCTCCCCGCCTCTTGCGGTGAGGAACAGGACGGGCACTGCGCTGCGCCTGCGTATCTCACGGCATACCGTGAAGCCGTCGGTGCCGGGCAGCATGATGTCGAGCATGATGACGTCAAATTCACGCTCGCGTATCATATCAAGTCCCGTGTCGCCGTCTGCAGCAGTATAGAGCCGGATATCATCCTTTTCGGAAAAATATTCGGATATTATCTCCCGTATCTGACGGTCGTCCTCTACAAGCAGTGCCGTGTACATCTGTCATTCCCTCTCTTTCGGATATATCATACTATATGGATGTATCGTTTATGTATCGAATGTATATCATCGGAATATTTTTTCATGATGTATAAAGCTGTCCCCATCCTGACGGATGGGGGTGTGCTGATATGTTTGACGTCATGTATCGCTGACCTTCTGCGACAGACGGACGGAGTACTTCTCCCTGAATGATGCGAAGCTGCCGCTGTCAAGGGCATCGCGTATCTTCTCCATAAGGGTGTTGTAGAAATAGAGATTGTGCTGTACGGCAAGTCTTCCCGCAAGCTGTTCGTCCGCCTTGAACAGGTGGCGTATATATGCGCGTGAGAAGTTTCTGCAGGTGGGGCAGTCGCACTCGGTATCAAGCGGGCGCGGGTCTGTCTCATAGCACTTGTTGGTGGCGTGCATGATGCCGCTCCATGTGAATATCGTTGCATGGCGGGCATTGCGGGAGGGCATGACGCAGTCGAACAGGTCTATCCCTCGTGCCACTGCCTCTATTATATTAGACGGCGTGCCTACGCCCATGAGATAGCGTATCTTGTGTTCGGGCATCACAGGCACTACCACATCGAGGATATGGTACATCACTTCGGTGGGCTCGCCTACCGCAAGACCGCCCACGGCATAACCGTCAAGGTCGAGCTTTGCTATCTCCTCCATATGTGCGATGCGCAGATCCTCATAGGTGCAGCCCTGATTTATGCCGAACAGGAGCTGATGCGGATTGATGGTGTCGTGCAGGGAGTTGAGGCGCTCCATCTCCTCCTTGCAGCGTATGAGCCAGCGTGTGGTGCGCTCGCAGGAGCGTCTGGAGTATTCATGCTCCGCCGGGTTCTCCACACATTCATCGAATGCCATTGCAATGGTGGAGCCGAGGTTGGACTGTATCTGCATGCTCTCCTCGGGTCCCATGAATATTCTCCTGCCGTCAACGTGGGAGTTGAAGTATACTCCCTCCTCCTTGATCTTGCGGAGCTTTGCAAGGGAAAAGACCTGAAATCCGCCGCTGTCGGTGAGTATGGGCTTGTCCCAGTTCATGAACTTGTGCAGACCGCCCATCTCCCTGATGATACGGTCGCCGGGGCGCACATGCAGATGATAGGTATTGCACAACTCCACCTGAGTTTTGAGTCCCTTGAGGTCAACGGAGGATATGCCGCCCTTTATGGCTGCGGCTGTGCCTACGTTCATGAAGCACGGTGTCTGGAACGTGCCGTGTACTGTGGCAAACTCGCCTCTGCGGGCACTGCCTTCCTTTAGTTTAAGTGTATACATATATCATCCTCAAATCATCTATGCAGCCCGGCCTGCAGAAATATCATTATAGCAGCAACAATTATCATCATTACCGCATCTCTTAAAAGGCGCTTCGGATCTACCGTAAATCTTTTGGTGCCTGCGTACCTTACGGGGATAACATCCCCTTCATAATGGTACTGCGCTCTCAGTGAGTATGTTTCGAGCGACTTCAGCTGTTCGCCCGGCATATCCACAAGCTCGCCTATTATATAATAGTATTTGCTGCCGTTCCTGCCCCTGTGTATCTCGATATTGGTAATACGGAGTATGCGCTCCTCGCTCTTATAGATGTGTATATAATACATATATGCATAGTATATACCCATACCAAGCAGAAACACATTCAGTGCAATCATGGACAGCAGCATAAATATATAAGCCGCCGGCATAGCTATCCCCTCCTGACGTACCGTTATTTCTTATAGAAAAACAGTATAAGTACTGTTAGGATGAAAAATACTATCATCCATATCATATTCTTAAGAAAGCTGTTGGGATCCACCATGAACTGCTGTCCGCCTATATACCTTACGGTGATGATGTCTCCCTCGGAAACCTTCAGCTTTTTGGCGGTGTAGTATTCAAGGGAGCTCATCTCGATACCGGGCATATCCACCAACTCTCCGGCTACACAATACATCGTAGTGGTCCTGGAACGGAATGTACTGATACGGGTCACACGAAGCTTTCTTTCCTCGCTCCTGTATTTGTACATATAATATGTATACCCGTAGTAGACCGAAAAGCCCAGCACTATGATGCATAAAACTGTTCCCAAAATATAGAACTTCATATATCCCTCTCAGATGATCAGCATGGCATCGCCGAAGGAGAAGAAGCGGTATCTCTCGTCTACGGCGGTCTTGTATGCGGTCATTGTCTTCTCATACCCCAGGAATGCGGATACAAGCATGATAAGCGTGCTTTCCGGGAGGTGGAAGTTGGTTATAAGGCCGTCTATCACCTTGAATTCATAGCCCGGATATATGAATATATTGGTATCGCCTGAGTGATCCTTCACCTCGGGCATACCTATGCTCTCAAGGGTGCGGCATGATGTGGTTCCCACGGCTATGACCCTGCCGCCGTTTGCCTTGGTGCGCAGTATCTTCTCCGCTGTCTCACGGGGCATATAGTAGCTCTCGGTGTGCATGAGGTGGTCGGTGACCTTGTCCTCCTTGACGGGGCGGAATGTGCCCAGACCCACATGGAGCGTGACGAATGCGGTATCTATGCCGTTCTCACGCAGCTCACCGAGCTGCTCATTAGTAAAATGCAGTCCTGCGGTGGGAGCGGCTGCAGAGCCTGTCTCATGGGAGTATACCGTCTGATAGCGCTCCTTGTCCTGAAGCTTCTCGGTGATGTACGGCGGGAGGGGCATCTGGCCTATCTCGTCGAGCACCTCATAGAAATTGCCGTCATACTCGAAATGGGCGATGCGGTCGCCGTCCTCGACTATATCGGTTATCTCCGCGCGCAGCTTGCCGCCGCCGAATACGAACCTTGCGCCGGGCTTCGCCTTCTTGCCCGGGCGGCAGAGTATCTCCCATGTATCGAGAGCCGTCTGCCTGAGCAGCAGGAACTCGATGAATGAGCCTGTGCCCTCCTTCTCACCGTAGAGACGGGCGGGAAGCACACGGGAATCGTTGAGCACGAGCAGGTCGCCCTTTTTCAGGAATTTGCCCAGCTCACTGAAATGCGAATGTGTGAGCTTTCCGCTCTGCCTGTCAACGCAGAGCAGGCGGGAGGAATTTCTCGGCTCGACGGGCGTCTGTGCGATAAGCTCCTCGGGCAGGTCGTAGAAGAAGTCCGATCTCTTCATATCCGTCGGGTCAAAGGTATGCCATGAAACATTCTCACAGGCTTTCAGGGCGCGGGCAGCCTTGGCCGCATGGTCGGCAGCCCTGTCCTCATTGACCGCATACACGTCGATGTGCTCATCGGTCTCATCTGCGCAGTCGTGCAGCGCATCCGCATTCCTGCCGAAATGGTCGGGCAGGGGGAGCTGCCTTTCTATCGAATCGTAGAAGCTTTCCCTGTCAAGGGAAAGGTCAAGAGTAATCCTCATAATATCACCTGTGAATAATCTTAATAAGTAGTAATGAGTGATCAGCAACTCATTCTCTGCCGGATACAGCGCGGCAGGATGATCCTGCATCAGTAAAGCTGCTCGAATGTCTCATAATGATCCTTGGTATAATATATGGCTTCGTCGGAGTACACCAGGCGCTCCGCGCCTCTCTTGCCGCCGCTGTAGTTCACGTCACATTCGTGGTATTCGCCTTCGGGCAGAGTGCCTTCATAGTTGCCGTAGTAGTCGCCGCCGATACTCTTGCCGTCGGCAAAGCGATATACATCGCCGCCGCTCCAGCCCATTTTCTTGAGCTGCTTCTTGGTGATGAAGTTAGACGGGAGAGTGCCGAATGTGTGGATGTATTCAGCCACATCCTCGGGGGATGTATATGTACCGTTCTTTTCCACTCCCGATGCGGGAGCGGCTGTGGTCTCCGCCTTCTTTTTCTTGTTGTTCTTGCCGGAGGCTTTCGTTGTCTTCTGCGTGATCTCCTCGGTCTCGCTCGTCTCGGTGACAGTGGTCTCTTCGGTAGTTTCGGCAGTCGTAACGGTGGTCTCTTTGGTAGTTGTTACGGTGGTATCTTCGGTAGTCTCCTCGGTGGTGACGGTCGTATCCTCTGTAGTCTCGGCTGTAGTCTCCTCGGTGGTGGTTTCGGATGCAGTATCGGCAGTTATATCCTCGGCATCGGATGTGTCCGATGTGTCTGCTGTCTCCGATGTATCTGCTGTCTCCGGTGTATCTGCTGTCTCCGGTGTGTCAGCTTCCTCTGTCAGCGATGTGGTCACGGATGTATCCGATGAAACGGACACAGCGGAGGTCTGCGCGGGAGATGCCGGGGCAGCGGGTGCACCGCATCCCGCAAATATGAGTGCAGAAAGGATGATGCCTACAAAACGCTTCATATTGCCTCCTATGGAAAGCACCCCATAGGTCTACGGGGTGCTTGAGATCGTCTATACTTCGGTAAGAAAGTACTTACACTACGGGTGCAGGCTCTGCCGCCGGTGCGGGGCGCCATGCAAGCGTACCCTGCATGAGCTTCTCAAAGTTCTCGCCGTCTATCTTCTCAAACTCTATGAGATATTCGGCAAGCTCGTTGAGCTGATGCCTGTAATCCGTGAGTATCTTCTCACAGTCTGCATATGCCTTGTCGATGAGCTTCTTGACCTCTTCGTCGATAAGGGCTGCGGTGGAATCCGCAAACTGATTGGTATGACCGTAATCCCTGCCGAGGAATACCTCCTGGCTGCCTGCGTAAAGCACGCATCCGAGCTTGTCGGAGAAGCCGTAGCGGGTGATCATATCCTTTGCGTTCCTGGTAGCATCCTGTATATCTCCGGATGCGCCGGTGGTGATGTCGTCAAATTCGAGCGCCTCTGCCACACGTCCGCCCATAGACCATACCAATGACTGATACATCTTTGTCTTGGTGGTGAAGCGGTCGTCGGTGGTGGGTCTTACCATAGTGAAGCCGCCTGCGTGGCCTCTGGGGATGGTAGTTACCATATGCACCTTGTCCACCTCGGACAGGTGATATGCCGCAACTGCATGGCCTGCTTCGTGGTATGCGGTGATCCTGCGGTCTCTCGGCGTAACGAGATGGGACTTCTTCTCGGGGCCTGCGACTACCTTAACGGTAGCCTCCTCTATATCAGCCTCGGTGATCGCCTTGCGGTCTTCTCTTGCTGCAAGGAGCGCTGCTTCATTGAGCAGGTTCTCGAGGTCTGCACCTGTGAACATCTGTGTGGTCTTGGCGATGACATTGAGATCCACATCGGGGCCGAGGGGCTTGTTCCTCGCGTGCACCTTGAGTATCTCCTCACGTCCCTTGACATCGGGATAGTCCACCATGATCTCACGGTCAAAGCGGCCGGGTCTGAGCAGTGCGGGGTCGAGTATATCACGCCTGTTTGTGGCAGCCATGACGATAACGCCTTCGTTGCCCTCAAAGCCGTCCATCTCAACGAGGAGCTGGTTGAGCGTCTGCTCGCGCTCATCGTGTCCGCCGCCAAGACCTGCGCCTCTCTGCCTGCCGACTGCGTCTATCTCATCTATGAATATGATAGAGGGTGAATTCTTCTTTGCGGTCTCAAAGAGGTCGCGGACTCTTGATGCACCCACACCGACGAACATCTCAACGAAGTCCGAACCGGATATGGGGAAGAAGGGCACGCCTGCCTCACCTGCTACTGCACGGGCAAGAAGGGTCTTACCTGTACCCGGAGGGCCCATAAGGAGCACGCCTCTGGGCACTCTTGCGCCTATATCGTTATACTTCTTGGGATTCTTGAGGAAGTCCACGATCTCGGAGAGCTCCTGCTTCTCCTCCTCGGCACCCGCAACATCCTTGAAGGTGGTGTTCTTATTGGACTGATTCTTGATATTGGCTCTGCCGAAGTTGTTTATCTTGGCACCGCCGCCCATCTGACGCATCATGTATATGAACAGTGCGCCCATCATCACGAATATGAGTATCGTGGGGAGGATGCTGTAGAGCCATGTGGTGTCCTGTATCTTGAAGTACTCCTGTTCAAGAGGCTTGTCAGGATGCAGCTTATTGTATGCTTCTCTGTAGTTGTCGCCATTTCCCGATGCCTGTATCTCGTCGATGAAGATATTTACATTGGGCACTGTATAGGAGATCTCGCTCTCTCCTGCGTCGGTGGTCACCGTCATGTCAAGCTTGCCCGACCCGAGGTCAAAGTCGAACTTTGAAACCTGATAGTTGTCGAAATACGTCATTATCTCTGAATAGGTGTATGTCTGCACAGGTGTAGCCGACTGCTTGAGCAGATACACGATACCGAATGCCACGACAAGGAATATGATCAGATATACGACGATCCCGTTGCCTTTCCTCATTTGTTCACTCTCCTTATTGTGCTGTCAGAACAGCGATATATGGTAAATTTCTGAATTTTTCAGCATAGTCAAGGCCATAGCCCACCACGAACAGGTCGGGTATGGTAAACAGTGCCTCATCCGGCACAAAATCGTTGACGCGCCTGCCGGGCTTGTCAAGCAGCGATATCACTTCAAGGGACAGGGGATGCCTGTCACGAAGCATATCCACCACCTTTGCAAGAGTCCTGCCCGTGTCGGTTATATCTTCAAGTATCACCACATGATACTGCGATATGTCTCTGTCAATGTCGAGCCGTATCTTCACATCTCCGCTCGATTCGGTGCTGTCGCCGTAGCTCGATACTGCCATGAATGCGGCTTCACAAGGGATATCCACATTCCTGATATAATCCGCCATGAATATGAATGCGCCCTTGAGCACACTGACAAACAGCAGCGGAGCGCCGCTGTACCTTTCGGAAAGGGCGGCAGCAGAGCGCTTTATCTGTGCGGCAATAGTTCTTTCATCTATCAGTATTTCCATAGACACTTATATATATCAGATCTCCTCCCGGGACAGCCTTTGCCCTTTCGGAGACCCCTCCGTATTCGCTCCATACAAGCCCCGCCTCGTCCTCTATGACAAGTGCGGCCGACCGTCTGAAGCGGCTCAGTCCTATTGAATTGTACAGCTTCTTCAGCCTGGTGGTGAAGTCCCTGCCCGCAAGCTGTATCCTGTCGCCGTCACGCTTATTGCGCAATACAGCAACACCTTGTATTTTATCACAATTGAGGGCAGTATATGTTAATTTTTTGTGAAATTTGGAATTCTCATCATATGAACGACATATCATCACTGTTTTATCATATGGAGTGATGATCTCACAGCCCGATGTGTCTATCCTGCACTCAAAGTCGGGCAGCTCGGATGCCGTCTCGATGCTGAGCACGCCCTTGCTAAACACCGCAAAGGTATCGCCGCTGAGCTCGTACAGCGTGCTTTTCCGCTGCTCCATAAGCTCATCCATGCCGCATATGCGGTCATATGACACAGGGATGCCGTGCATATCGAGCATACGGGAGATATATCTGCGCCTTATAGCCGCGGGCTGCATCGGCACTTCCTCAGGCGAAAGCGCATCCACTATGGCCGCAAAATACTCCTCATCCGCGCGTGCGGATGAAGAAAGTCTCGCTGCTGAACGGATAAATGCGGGATTTATCCGTGTAAGCTCGGGTATGACATTGTGGCGGAGCCTGTTCCTGCTGTAATCATCTGTGAGATTAGTGCTGTCGGTGACATAGCCTATGCCCCGCTGTGCAAGGAATGCCTCTATCTCGCTGCGCTGTATGTCGAGTATGGGGCGGATTATGTTCCCGCGGCGGTATGGTATACCGCACATACCCCTGATGCCTGTGCCTCTGGTGAGGTTGAACAGCACGGTCTCCGCATTGTCGCACATATTGTGTGCGGTGGCGATGAGCCC
>JAFPPJ010000022.1 GCA_017410745.1 Oscillospiraceae bacterium | reverse complement strand
GCCCTCCTGTATCACGAAATCACCGTGAGGTATGAGTGCCTCTGTCTCGCCGTCCGTGGTGCGTTCTACAAGGCATATCAGCACATCAAAGCGCAGCTTTGCCACCACGTCCATTATCTTCATGCCCGCAAGCGCACTGTTCTCGGGGAGCTTGAACTTGAGCAGCTCCACCCGGCCTTCCGCAAAGGTATCTATCTTCATGGCGGAGGGGAAACGGAGTATCCGCGCTATCTCACGGGCTGCGGTGTACTCCGGGTTTATTATCATTTCAAGGTCAAGACCCTGCTTCAAGAAGGCGGAATCCGCGCTGTACTGCGGGTCGCGCACTCTTGCTATGGCACGGCAGCCGCTCTTCTGAGCGATTATGCAGCACAGTATATTGAGCTCATCCGAACCCGTCACAGCAATGAACAGGTCTGCATCGTCTATATTTGCCTCGAGCTGCACCGAATGCACAGCACCGTTGCCAACAAAGCCCATGATATGATCCGAATTGTCCGAGATTCTCTCTACCTTCTTCGGGTCAAGGTCTATCGCATATACATCATTACCGTCACCTGCAAGCTGATGGGCGAGCGCCTCTCCGACCTTGCCGAGCCCAACTATGATTATGTTCATATTATCCTCCCGCAGCCTGCTCTGCCGCATCCGTCAGATGCGCCGGGGCATCTGTGTATTTCACCCTGAACACCTTCACATACCATACCATGCCCGCGGCAAATATCACGAGACAGGCTGCCGCAGCAGGCAGCTTCGGTATATCAAAGCCGTTGACGCTATTATAAAACGCGGATGCATCCGGCAGACAGAACAGATTGTGCAGCACATGCGCAATTATGGTATACAGCACATTCTCGGTGTAGTAGTAGCACAGAGCGAAGCATATCGTCCCCGCAAATACGTTCACCATTCCCTGTATGTTATAGAAGCCGTGCATAAGGGAAAATACCAGCGTGGGGAAAAGTATGGTGAACATCTTCCCGTAGCACTTCCCTATGAGCCCCTGTCCGCAGAGCCTGTAAGTCAGCTCCTCGCCTATGGGCGCCAGTATGACACTGCCTATGACCGCAGCCGCCGTCACCGTGGAATGTGTATTCTCCTTCACGGTCATAAAGCGCGAAAATATCGCCCCGAAAAGTCCGGAGGCAAGCTCGCAGGCGGTGAAGTTGAGCAGGAATATCATGATCGGCACTGTGATGTCAAAGGATGAAACCATGCCCTTTATATCTATCGGATATTTATTCCTGTAAAGCAGCACACCGACGATGCCGCCCAGTATGATGGCGATATGCGTGTCGACCTTGAGAGTATGCAGTATGATCCCCGATAATCCGAAGGTGCCCATTGCGATCAGCAGTGCGCATACGGCATACTGCCTCGGTGTGGCAGAGAGCTTGTCCCCCGCTTTGTTATCATTTCCCAATCCTATCCCTCTTTCCTGAATGTTATTTTACCATATCCCGCGGTGATTTTCAAGCCCTTCTTGACTTTTTGTGTGAAATATAGTAAAATTACTGGAGTATATAAAATCAGGATATGCAGGACTTTCGGGCGGGGCTATGCCCGATACGGTCGTCACATAGGCATGATGCACAAATATACCTTGGCGTTTTTGTGCATACTTACGATTCTTTTACCGAATTGCAACAATTTGCCTTTTTCCGCGCACTATATATACAGAGACCGAAAGTGCAAGGTGATGATCCGTTGAGCCTGCTGCAGGGCTTGCGAGGTGATTTGCTGTTATGAGCTTGGATCTGACCGATTCGGTGCAAAGAGCACAGAACGGCGACACACAAGCATTTGCCGAACTTTATTCCCTTGTGTACAAGGATCTGTACCGCACAGCACTGCTTGGTCTGGGTCATGAGCAGGATGCATCGGACGTGGTCAGCGACACTGTCCTCGATGCGTATAAAAATATAAGAAAGCTCAGGGACCCTGCCTCATTCAAAGCATGGATCATGACTATCCTTACTGTAAAGATAAAAAACAAGCAGAAGGAATACATGACCTCCCGTTCTCTTGAAGAAGATATAGACGACCATATAGAGGACACCCCCGACGAAAAGAAAGACAGCTTCGGGGGAGTAGAGCTCACAGAGGCGATGGCCACACTTTCCGAGGAGGAAAGGACGGTACTTTCCCTGAACATAGTTTCGGGGTATACAAGTGAAGAGATCGAAGGCATGACCGGTATAACTGCAAATACCGTCCGCTCGAAGATCAAGAGAGCAAAAGAAAAACTCAGGAAAATGCTTGAATAAATACTTGAAGAAAGGAGGTCCCGATATGAGCTTTGACGAAATGCTGAAAAGAGCGGCAGAAGATATAGAAGTGCCCGAAAGCCTCAGTCCGGAGAATATAGAAAAAATGCTCCGCATGGCTGATATAGAGCAGCTTTCGCCCGAGGACGTGCCCGAACTCACGGTATCCGATACTCTTTCGAGGAAGATCACCATGAGCAGACCGAAGCGTTCGGTGATCGTGCGCACAGCTGCGGCAGCAGCGGCGTTCATTGCACTTGCGGGCGGATTTGCGGCCATAAATGCGAACATTTCTCACATAGACAACATAGAGAGCCGCAAGGAATACAGAGCCGTGCAGGTACATTCCTACGGCGAGCTGTATGACATATACACAGGTCTTTACGAGTACACACCCGAAGAGACTGCTGTCAAGGACAGTGCAGCCTACGGCGACGGCGTGGAGATACTTACCGATGATACGGAAGTTACCACAGTGACCGAGCCTGTTCAGACACAGCCCGCAGTTACAGCACCCGTCCCTCAGGAAACACGAGCTGCCAGGGAGGAAGAAACTGCTCCCCCCGTCAAGTCCGATTTCTCCGATGCGGATATCGTCAAGAGCGTAGGCGGCAGGATATACTATCTCTGCGGCACCACACTGTATGAGGTGGACAAGACCGACATGACATATGTATCGGAGGTCGCAAGCAAGTGCGAGCCCACCGAGATGTACGTTACGGACAGCACCCTCACACTCATAGGCGGGACCGGCAGTACATCTGCTGAAATTTACGATATATCGGAGGGGACACCCGTTCTTCTCCACAGCTACACCATCAGCGGCAGGCACATCGCTGCAAGGACCGAAGGCGGTGACATACTGATAGTCACGGATCTTTCCGACAACAATCAGGGCGCATCCTCGGATATAAGCAGTTATGTTCCCTCCTACACCGTTGACGGCGAAAAGAAATACATCGAAGCACAGAACATATTCGTTCCCCGTGCGGCAGGCACTACGAGCTACATCATAGCTGCTGCGGCAGGCAGGGACGGCATAAGCGCCAAGGCAGTCCTCGGCTGCTCGCCCGACATATTCATTTCCGACAGCACTCTCTATGTGACGGGCATATCCTCAGAGGACGGCAGGGATGTGACATACCTTACCGCATTCAATCTCAACGGCGACCTCAGCTACAAGAGCACCGCTCATCTCGACGGCAGGGTAATACCCGGCTCTATGGCTGAAAGCGGCGGGATGTTCCGCATGGCTGCTGCCGATGACGACGGTACAGGCGTAAGATTTACCAATATCTACTCGCTCAACAGCGACCTCAATGTTGTGAACACTGCATACAGGCTGCTCCCCGGCGAGGATGTCACCGTAAGATACGAGGACAACTACGCGATACTCAGTGACGGCACCACAGTCGATCTTGACAGGAGCGAGCAGACAGAGGATGCCCTCTCCGCTCCCGACACCGTAGCACTCACGGACAGCGTATCCGTAGGCGTTACACAGACCGAGGACGGTCTTGTGCTCAAGATCGGAAG
>JAFPPJ010000286.1 GCA_017410745.1 Oscillospiraceae bacterium | reverse complement strand
GCACCTTCGAAGAGAAGATTCAAGTTCTCCCACATGGTATGGCACTTCTTCTGCCTCGCAGGCGTCGTACTCCACGTTCTGGGATTCGTTTATTTCTTCGGTTGATACTTAATTAAATATTCCCCGCAGTATTAGTTTTGTTCGGAAACGGACACCGCTTAAAAGCCACCTTGTTCAAACAGATCGGCTACTGACAGGTTTTCTTGATACTATTAGTTCGTGTTTCTATTGAGAGGTTTAGTTGCCTTACCCCGCTCATAAGCCACCTTAGTCAATTTGTGCGGTATAAGTTTGCACGTGAGGTTGAGATAATTACTAATTACTACTTCAGCAGGCGGCAGTGGCAGATACGAGCGTCCCTGACTAATTATGCATTATGCATTATGCCTTATGCATTGTCCACTCGGTTTTTGCGATATGTCATGTACCCCTCGAGGATGAGGACGGCTGCCACTGCGTCCACTGTGTTGCGGCGCTTCTTGCCGTGTACGTCGGCGGTGTCGAGTATCTGATGGGCGGAGACGGTGGTGAAGCGTTCGTCCCACATGGCGATCTCCTTGCCGGTCATTTCACCGAGCCTTTCGGCAAATTCCTTCGCCCTGATCTCGGTCTCGCCCTCCTTGCCGTCGGTGCGCTTGGGCAGGCCTACCACTACGATGCCGGGGTCTACCGTCCGCACCTCCTCTGCCACCTTTTCAAGGCAGCGTGCAAAGTTCTTCTCATGTATGACCGTGCGGGGGGATGCGAGCATCTCCATCCTGTCGCATACTGCGATGCCCGTGCGGGAATAGCCGTAATCCACTGCCATTATTATCATGTATCTATCTCCAGTTCAAGTATGGGCTTATCCACACTGGCACCTGCGGGCACCATAGGGAGAACGTTTATATCCTTGCCGATGATGCAGTTCACGAGGGCGGGTCTGCCGCACTTCACTGCCGCTTCGAGCTTTTCCCTGACCTCGCTCTTCTTCGTGATGGTGAATACCTCCACGCCGAAGGCTCTGCCCAGCGCTTCTATATCCGTGTCCTTCTCAAGGTTGGTCTCGGAGAAGCGTGCGCCGTAGAAAAGGCGCTGCCACTGTCTTACCATGCCGAGCACGCTGTTGTTGAACACCAGCTCTATAACCGGCATATCGTATTTTACGAGGGTGGAGAGCTCCGCCATATTCATGTAGAAGCTGCCGTCGCCTGCGATGTTCACTACCGTGCGCCCGGGTGCGCCCACCTTTGCGCCGATGGCTGCACCGAGACCGTATCCCATAGTTCCGAGACCGCCCGATGTGGCAAGGCTGTGCCTGCGCTTGAACGGGTAGAACTGCGCCGCCCACATCTGATGCTGTCCCACCTCGGTGGTGATGACTGCGTCACGGTCGGTGATGTCGCCGAGGGTCTCGAGCACATACTGCGGGAGCACTGCCTCGCTGTCCTTCGATACCTGAACGAGGGGATAGGTACGCTTCCATTCTGATACCTGTGCGAGCCACTCGCTGTGGTCTGCCTGCGGGAGCTTCTCCGCAAATGCTGTGAGCACGTCCTTTACGTCGCCGTATACTCTGCAGTCGGCGTGTACGTTCTTGTCAAATTCCTTCCTGTCGATGTCTATATGTATCACCTTTGCGCCGCTGATGCTGTCCGCAAAGCTCTTTGTATCGCAGGTGACCCTGTCGGAGAAGCGTGTGCCCACTGCTATGATAAGGTCTGCATGGGTGAGTGCCAGGGATGATGCCCTTGTGCCGTGCATACCCAGCATGCCCAGACACCTATCGTCAAGGCTGTCATATGCGTCCTTTGCCATGAGGGAAAGGGACACGGGCGCATCTATGCGCTCTGCAAAGGCTCTGAGCTCACGCTCTGCGCCTGCTCTTACCACGCCGCCGCCTGCGAATATATACGGGCGCTTTGCTGCTCTGAGCAGCTTTTCTGCGGCGGGCATACCCACGGGTGCGGGGTAGTTTATGGGCTTGGGTGTAACGGGGGTGTACTCGCACTTTGCGGCGGTAACATCCTTGGTGATATCTATGAGCACGGGGCCCTTGCGCCCGTCATTTGCGATGATGAATGCCTCACGGACAATATCCGCGAGCCTGGTCACATCCTTGACAAGATAGGTCTTCTTAGTCACGGGAGCGGTAACGCCCGTGATGTTCACCTCCTGGAAGGAGTCAAGGCCGAGCATGGACTGTCCCACGTTGCCCGTGATGGCGATAAGGGGGATGCTGTCCATCTTTGCAGTGGCGATGGCTGTGACAAGGTTGGTGGCACCGGGGCCCGATGTAGCGAGGACTACGCCGGTTTTGCCGGTGATGCGTGCATATCCGTCGGCAGCGTGTCCTGCGTGCTGCTCGTGGGATGTGCATATATGGCGTATGCGGTCGGAGTACTTGTAGAGTGCGTCATATATATTGAGCACCGCTCCTCCCGGATAGCCGAAGATAGTATCTACGCCCTGCTCGAGCAGTGCTTCGAGCAGGATCTCTGAGCCGTTGAGTATCATTGTTTTCGTTCCTTTTCGTCACTTGCACAGTGCAGCGAAGTTAGCGAGCATCTTCAGTCCTGTCTCGCCGCTCTTCTCGGGGTGGAACTGTGCGCCGTAAATATTGTCATGGGATACCAGTGCGGTTATCCTTCCGCCGTAGTCGGTGTATGCCGCCACGTCCTCATCCGCACAGTGGGCGGAATAGGAGTGCACGAAGTACACGAAGCTGTCGCCGTCAAGGCCGTGCATAAGGGGGCAGTCCTTGTTCTTCTCAAGTCTGTTCCAGCCCATATGGGGTATGACGAGCCCCTGCGGCTGCATGAGGGTGACCTCGCCGTCTATCAGCCCGAGACCGTCCCTCTCCTCAAATTCGTATCCCTTCGAGAATATGAGCTGCATACCGAGGCAGATGCCGAGAAACGGCTTCCTTGCGGCTTCTTCCTTTATCGTGTCGACGAGCCCCGACTTATTGAGCATTTCCATTGCCGCAGGGAATGCGCCTACTCCAGGGAGGATAACGGCGTCCGCAGACTTCACGGACTCCTTGTCCTTAACAAGCGCGCTCTCCAGTCCGAGGTGGTCAAGCGCGTTCTTAACGCTGAAAATGTTGCCTGCGCCGTAGTCGATAATGGCTATCATCACAGTACCCCTTTCGTGGAGAGCGTCGAGCCGTCGGTATTCTCTGTCACGGCAGTCTTGAGCGCGTGTGCGACTGCCTTGTAGACAGCCTCACACTTGTGGTGGTCATTAGTGCCGTAGAGAAGATTTATGTGCAAAGTCATGCCCGAATTGAACGCGAACGCGCGGAAGAATTCCTCCGTCATGCAGAGGTCATACCCGCCGCAGCTCTGATTCGTGAACGGGCAGTTGAACACGAGGAAAGGGCGGTTCGAGAGGTCGAGGCTCGCCATGGCAAGCGACTCGTCCATGGGAATATAAGCCGTGCCGTAGCGGACTATGCCCGACTTTGCACCGAGAGCCTGTCCCAGTGCCTGACCGAGAGCGATTC
>JAFPPJ010000285.1 GCA_017410745.1 Oscillospiraceae bacterium | reverse complement strand
ATTGAACAAAAAATTCGTACTATCCTGTGCTCCGAGGATAGTACGAGAGGATTGTGCAAATAAGTACCGGGTAACAGTCGGCTTTGCCGACCGGGTAGCACCGGGCTTGCCCGGCGACCGGTTAGTCTGCGCCGAGCTTGAGCATCGCGTCGATGCAGCGGCGTGCACCTGTCATTATTTCGGGGTCGAGGACTATCTCCTCGCCGCTTGAGCCCTCCAGGCAGCGCAGCACCGAAAGCAGGGTGTTGAGCTTCATGTTCGGGCATATAGTCTCCTTGGAAAGGGGATAGAAGCGCTTGTCGGGATATGCAAGGGAAAGGTGCTGGGATATGGCGTTCTCCGTGCCTACCACAAATTCGGTCTTGTCGCTCTCTGCGGCATACTTCATTATCTCCGTGGTGCTGCCCGTGAAATCTGCAGCAGCCACCACATCGGGGCGGCATTCGGGATGCACGAGTATGGGAGCGCCGGGATGTGCCATCTGTGCGGCGGTGACATCCATGGTGGAGAGGCGTCTGTGTATGGGGCAGCCGCCGTTTATGAACTCGAATATCTTGCCGGGCACCTGCTTGGACACATAGTCACCGAGGTTGCAGTCGGGGATGAACAGGATGCGGTCATTCTCTATGCGGCGCAGTATCTTCACCGCAGAGGATGAGGTCACGCATACATCGCAGAGCACCTTCAGATCGGAGGTGGTGTTGATATAGCATACCACGGTATAGCCGGGATGCTGATCCCTGAGCCTTGCGAGTGAGCCTACATCGAGCTGTTCTGCCATAGGACATCCCGCATCGGGTTCGGGAAGATATACGGTCTTCTCCGGCGAGAGTATCTTGCAGGTCTCCGCCATGAAGCGGACACCCACCATCATTATGTTTTTGCAGGGGCTTTTTGCTGCCTGCTGTGCCAGACCGAAGGAATCCCCCGTGAAATCGGCGATCTCGATTATGTCGGGCGTAACGTAGCTGTGAGCCAGGATGCAGACATCCTTTTCCTTCTTGAGCTCGAGTATACGCTGCTGTATGTCTTTAAGCATAACTTACTCTCCCTGATCGTCCATTGCATGGACGGCCTTGATCATGATAGCGCATTCAAGACGCTTCTTCTCTATCTCGCATGAGATCTTGTGGGACTTGAATATGTCCCCCATATATTCGTAGTTGTTGGCATTGCAGCCGCCCGAGCAGTAGAAGCGTGCCCAGCATACCTTGCAGTCGGGCTTGTTGTATATATGAGTGCCTGCGAATTTCTTTTTCAGTTCCTTGTTGAACTCGCCTGTGAGGATATTGCCCATGAGGTAGTCGGGCTTGCCCACGAACTGATGACATGGATATATCTCGCCGTCGGGAGTGACTGCCACATACTCATTGCCGCAGCCGCAGCCTCTCAGACGCTTTATCGCGCAGGGCCCCTGATCGAGGTCTATCATGAAGTGGAAGAAATTGAAGTGCTTGCCTGCGCGGTCGTTGTCGAGGATCATCGCAGAAAGCCTTTCGTATTCCCTGAATACTGCGGGGAGATCCTTCTCCGTGATGGCATAGGGCTCATCGTGGTCGCATACCACAGGCTCAACGGATATCTGGTCGAAGCCCAGCTCCCTGAGGTGGAACACGTCATCCGCAAAATCCAGATTGTACTTGGTGTATGTGCCCCTCACATAGTATTCCTTGAAGCCGCGTCTCTTCGCAAGCTCGAGATAGGAGGGAACTATCCTGTCGTATGAGCTCTTGCCGTCAAGACGGTGGCGCATACGGTCGTTGACATCCTTCCTGCCGTCGATGGACATTACCACGTTTGACATCTCGCGGTTGATGAAGTCCATCTTCTCCTCATCGAGGAGGGTGCCGTTGGTGGTTATGGTGAAGCGGAACTTCTTGTTGAATTCGGCCTCTCTCGATCTGCCGTACTCTACAAGAGCCTTGACCACCTTCCAGTTAAGAAGGGGCTCGCCGCCGAAGAAATCGACTTCAAGATGCTCTCTCGTGCCGCTGTTCTCAAGCAGGAAATCGAGAGCCTTCTTGCCGGTCTCCAAGCTCATGACCTTCCTGCCCATGCAGTAGTCGCCGGTGCCTGCAAAGCAGTAATCGCAGCGCAGGTTGCAGTCCATAGCCACGAGAAGGCACATAGCCTTGATGGGGGCGGCAACGGACAGAGCGGCAAAACGCTCATAGTCATCGGGGGAGAACAGGATCTGCTCATTGTAGAGCTCCTTTATCTCCTCATAGCAGGAGAGTATATCCTCCTTCCGATAGAAGCGCATCAGCTTCTGCACTACGTTGTCGGGACATTCCTCGGCAAAGGGAGGCTCAACATTGTCGAGCAGGTCATAGGTCATGTCATCGACCACATGGACACCGCCGCTGTTGACATCGAGAACGATATTGAGCCCATTGAGCTTGTACTTATGGATCATTTCATACCCTCACAGTCAAAATCTGCATCCCCGGATACGGGGAGACACAAAAACAAAAGCACAGAACTGCCGCTCTGTGCTTTTCCTTCTCCCTCTTACTTATCGAGGGATTCGCACTTCTGATTTGCAACAGTGCAAGAGGTCTTGCATGCCGACTGACATGATGCTGTGCATCTGCCGCAGCCGCCCTTAGCTGCACTCTGCTTGAGATTAGCCTTGTTGATGGTCTTGATGTGTTTCATCTGAAGAGCCCTCCTACATAGAACTATTAATATGATTTTATCACACTTTCCCGACAATTTCAACTAATTCCGGAAAATTTTACGAAATGCACAAATTAGGTATAATAAGAGCATATGCGCTTTATATAGTGCATTATTGAATTTATCTATGTAGTATATTGTTAAAATTTATTTAGATATTTCGTCAAACATAGCTGCAGAAAACGGGGGCATACTGTCGGTGATATCCTCCGAGGCGAGCAGCAGTCTGAGATCGGCCGCTTCCGCCGGCAGGGGATATTCCTTGTCGGAGAAGTTCAGTATGACGATCGTGCTTTCTCTGCCGGAGGTGCGGCGGTAGGCGATGAGACTGCCCGTGTCTATCCATTCAAAGCGGTGCGGGTCGTATTCCTCGCAGAAGAGGGAGCGGCGCGAGAGATACAGGCGGCACAGCTCACGCATATATACGCTCAGTGCCCGATGGGTCTCGAAGTCAAAGAGGTTCCAGTCCTGCTCGCGGTGCACGTCCCATTCGCGGAACTGCCCGAATTCACTGCCCATGAACAGCAGCTTCTTGCCGGGATGGGTATACATATACATATACAGCAGCTTCACCTGTGCGAACTTCTGGTGATAGTCCCCCCACATCTTGTCTATCACGGTCTTCTTGCCGTGGACGTTCTCATCGTGGGAGAGGGGGAGAAGGTACAGCTCGTTCGGGAAATAGTGCATGGAGAATGTGATCTTGCTGCGGCTGCGCTCCCTTTCTGCGGGGGGCATCGCGAACAGTTCAAGAGTATCATTCATCCAGCCCAGATCCCACTTGTAGTCGAAGCCCAGACCGCCGTATTCTATGGGAGCGGTCATTTTCGGGAACGCTGTGTGATCCTCCGCTATGAGCATAGCGGTGGGATGTCTGCGGTGCAGGCCGTCGTTCATGCGGCGAAGGAACTCCACGGAGGAGGAGTTCACGCCCCTTGCGGGGTCGCCCTGCCAGTATATGCAGCGGCTTATGGCATCCATGCGCAGGCCGTCAAAGTGGTATCTGCTCAGCCACATATCCGCAGCGGACTGTATGAAGCAGCAGACCTCGCGACGCGAATGGATGAAGTTATACGAGCCCCATTCGCTGATGCCCACATCCGAGCTCGGATACTCGTACAGGCTCGTGCCGTCGTAGCGTTCGAGCGCATAGGCATCGGGCGCGAAGTGGGTGGGGATGAAGTCGAGGATAACGCCTATGTCCGCATTGTGGCACCTGTCCACGAACTCCATGAGCTGTGCGGGAGTGCCGTAACGTGCGGTGGGGGCAAAGAAGCCTGTGGTCTGATAGCCCCACGATTCATCGGCGGGATGCTCCATGATGGGCATAAGCTCGATATGGGTATAGCCGTTCTCCTTCACATAGTCTATGAGCCTGTCGGCAAGGTCTGTGTAGGTGAGCCAGCCGTTTGTGCGGTCTGAGCCGCATTTCCATGAACCTGCGTGCACCTCGTATATGTTCATGGGCTTGTCGTAGTTCTTCGAGCGGTCCTTCATCCACTTTATATCGGTGAAGCGGTACTCCATCAGGTCGGTTATTATAGAGGCGCATGCGGGGCGAAGCTCCATTGCAAAGGCATAGGGGTCGGTATGCTCGACTCTGCCCGCCGCGGAATATATGACGTACTTGTACATCTGCCCCTTGCGTGCGTTGGCGGAATAGTATGTGTATACCTGTCCGCTGCGCTGCATCTCCTCTTCCTGCCAGCTTGTCCATTCACCTATTATATTGACGCGGTATGCAGAGGGGGCATAGGTGCGGAACATCGTCCCGTTGAAGTCGGGATGCGCCCCGAAAAACTCGTATGCATCGAATACCTCGCCCATATAGAATGCGTGAAGATCCATATACAAAACTCCATGTGTGAGATAGTTTTCAGCTGACGGGCCTGCGTCCGTCAAAGTTTCAGGTCAAAGGGATCATAAACGACCTTTGTTCTTTGTGTCGGTGCCGGTGTTGTTGTTCTGATTGTTGTCCTGATTGACGGTATCATCATCATCGTCCATAAGGTCTTCCCATATGGCACGGTCCAGACCGTTTACACGTCCGTCACGGTTGATATCGAGGGGATTGAAGCCTTTATCCATAGAAACCTCCTGAAGAATATGAACAGTGTGATAATACAGCGTATATGCGGATGTTATATGCCTTCCATATCAAAGTCGGGTGTGTATTCCTCCCGTGCGGAGGAACGCTCCTGCATATAGCCCTCAAAGCCTATCTCATTTACGACCTCGAGCACCTTTTCGTACTCGTAGGTGGAGAGCCGCCTGTCAAGCCCGTGATATTCCTTAGCCCTGTAAAACGGTGTGTACTGGCTCATGAGAGAGAGCAGCACATCGTCCCTGAGAGGGGACAGGGCTCTGAGTATCTGCTCGGAATCCCGCCTGTGAGAAGGGATGATCATATGCCGCACGATAACACCGCTCTGCATGATGCCGTCCTCATCCATGCGGGGGCGGCCTGTCTGGCGCACCATTTCCTTTACTGCGGCAAAGGCATATTCAAAGTAGTCGGGCGCTGATGAATACATTGCGGATATATCGGGGGAGAAATACTTCACGTCCGGAAGATATATGTCTATATACCCTTCAAGCGCACGCAGAGTCTCCGTGCGCTCATATCCGCCCGAGTTATATACCACAGGGATGCCCAGCCTGTCCTTTGACATATCGAGAGCATCGAGAATAAGAGGGAGGAAGTGGGTGGGCGTCACAAGCTCGATGTTGTGAACTCCCCTGTCACGAAGCCGCAGGAATATGTCCGCAAGCTGTGACGGGGTGATCTCCCTTCCCTCTCCCTCCTGTGATATACGGAAGTTCTGGCAGTATATACAGCCGAGACTGCATCCCGTGAAGAATACCGTCCCTGCTCCCCTTGTGCCCGATAAGCAGGGTTCCTCCCACATATGGGGGTATGCCTTTGCCGCGCGCAGCACAGCGCCCTCTCCGCAGAAGCCGTGCCCCGCATAGCGGTCGGCACGGCACATTCTCGGACAAAGTGTACAGCAGTGCAGGTCCATCAGCCGATGGAAGCGAGTGCTGCGAAGCAGTCCTTCATAGCAGGATAAAGCTGAGTGTAAAGACGGTAGAAGCTCTCGTATGTGGGAACGTCTGCCTGTACGGGCTCACAGATCTTGTCTGTGCCCACTATCTTCTCGCAAGCCTCGGGCACGCTCTTGTATATGCCTGCGCCTACGAATGCGAGTATAGCTGCGCCGAGAGCGGGGCCTTCCTTGGAGGAAGCGGTCTTGACGGGGCAGTTGTACAGGTCGGCGAGCATCTGTCTCCACAGCGGTGAAGAACCGCCGCCGCCGCATGCCATCATGTCGGATACATTTATCTCCATCTCACGGCATATCTCCACGCAGTCACGCAGCGAGTATGCAACGCCTTCCATTACGGCGCGGAGCATATCCTTCTTTGTGTGCATAGCGGAGAGGCCGAAGAATACGCCTCTTGCGTCGGGGTCAAGGTGAGGTGTGCGCTCGCCCATGAGATAGGGCATATATATCAGCCTGTTTGCTCCGATAGGTACGGTCTCTGCTTCCTTGTCCATGAGATAGTATTCGTCCACGCCCATGTACTTTGCGGTCTCCTTCTCGGGAGCGCAGAAGTTGTCGCGGAACCACTTCAGGGAAAGACCTGCGCCCTGTGTAACGCCCATGATATGCCATGCGCCGGGTACGGCTGCACAGCAGGTGTGTACTCTGCCCTTAGGGTCGATGCTCGGTGCTGCGGTATGTGCAAATACCACGCCGGATGTGCCTATCGTGGTGAATGCCTTGCCGTCGGTCACAACGCCTGTGCCGACTGCGGCAGCGGCATTGTCGCCTGCACCGCCCACAACGGGAGTGCCTGCCTTGAGGCCTGTGAGAGCAGCAGCCTCGGCGGTGATATGGCCGGTGACCTCGCAGGACTCGTATACCTTAGCGAGCATGGACATATCTATATCGAGCTTCTTGCATATCTCCTCGCTCCAGCAGCGGCGGGGAACATCTAGCAGCTGCATACCGGAGGCATCGGATACCTCGGTAGCGTACTCGCCTGTGAACATGAAGCGTACATAGTCCTTGGGCAGGAGTATGTGTCTGCACTTGGCGTAGTTATCGGGTTCGTTGTTCCTTACCCAGAGTATCTTGGCAGCAGTCCAGCCGGTGAGGGCAGGGTTGGCGGTGATCTCTATGAGCTTTTCGCGGCCGACCAGCTCGTTCATCTGCTCTACTTCCTTGGCGGTACGCTGATCGCACCAGATGATGGAGCGTCTTATAACGTCGTTGTTCTCATCGAGCATTACAAGGCCGTGCATCTGACCGGATATGCCGACGCCTGCGATGTCATCGGGCGATACGCCGCTTTCGGTTATAACTGCCTTACAGGTGTTGACAGCCGCATTGTACCAGTCTGCGGGATCCTGTTCAGCATAACCGTTCTTGGGCTGATACATGGGATATTCGATCGTCTTGGAAGCGATGACCTTGCCAAGCTGATCAAAAAGCACAGTCTTAGTGCCGCTCGTGCCAAGGTCGATACCGATAGCGTATTTCATATTATTCCTCCCGGTTGTCCGCATCATAGCGGTGATAGTGCCGCCCGCGGGATCGCTGCGTGCGTGCATATTCTATAAGAAAGCGACAGCCTGTGAGACTTTGCCACTTTCATAATTTATATACATTTTACAACAAAATTATTTTAATGTCAAGTCAATATTTGTTGAAAATTTTGCAGATATAAGCACCCGGGGAACAGTATGGCATACCGTATCCCCCGCAGACGGGCGGCAGGGGGCGAAAACAGGGCTGATGCGCGATGCATCAGCCCTTCATTATCAGAAATTCTCTGCGGAGATCTCGAAGAATGACTTCGGATGTGCGCATACGGGACAGGCCTCGGGAGCCTTTGTGCCTACTACGATGTGACCGCAGTTGCGGCATTCCCAGATCTTGACCTCGCTCTTCTCAAATACAGCGGCGGTCTCTATATTCTTCAGGAGCGCTCTGTATCTCTCTTCATGGCGCTTCTCTATAGCAGCTACCATGCGGAACTTCTTGGCAAGACCGATGAAGCCCTCTTCCTCGGCTGTCTTGGCAAATTCCTCGTACATATCTGTCCATTCGTGGTTCTCACCGTCTGCTGCAGCTGCGAGATTTTCGGTAGTGCTGCCTATGCCGGCAAGCTCCTTGAACCAGAGCTTTGCGTGCTCCTTCTCATTGTCGGCGGTCTTGAGGAAGATCTCGGAGATCTGCTCATAGCCCTCCTTCTTCGCTACCGATGCGAAATAGGTGTACTTGTTCCTTGCCTGTGATTCGCCTGCGAAAGCGGCGAGAAGGTTCTGCTCGGTCTTTGTGCCTGCATATTTGTTAGCCATATTGCCCTCCTTGTGGTTATGTGTTGCTGTATGTTATGTATAAAGTATACAAGTATTATAGCATATAAGCGGTAAATCGTCAAGACCTTTTTTTAATTAGTAAGTACTATATGGTTCTTTCGTGCGGACGTCCGCACAGTGAGCGGCTTTGATCTCATTATTCGGTCATTACCGTTCTGCGGTAATGAGTATCACGGTACTTCTTCGGGCTGGTATCGCAGTATCTGCGGAATGTCCTTGCAAAGTGGCTGTATGATGAGTAATGCAGTATATCCGATATTTCAGACAGTGTGAAATCGGAGAATTTCAGCATATTTTCTGCAGTCTCCATTCGCTTGGCAGTTATATATTCCGAGATATTCATGCCTGTCTGTTCCTTGAACAGCACGGAAAGATAGGATGCGTTGAGCTTTACCATATCGGCAAGTCTGCTGACAAGTATCTCTTCATGCAGATGGCTGCCGATATATTCCATACAATGTATCACCTGCTTTGAATAAACATTTGCCTTTTTTGCGGAAATGACCTGTTTTGTGAAATACTCTATCATTTCCATATGCAGATCATACTGCTCATCAAGAGTATCGGCTGCGTCACATCTTCTGATAAATATATCACTGGCATTGTATGCCTTTTCGGGATCCATCCCGCCCTCTATAGCAAAACGTGTGCAAAGAGTAGCGTGACATATATTCAGGTATCTCATATTTTTGACCGGATCATCGGACAGATGACCTATCTCGTCCGAGTACATCATTCTTCTAGATTCATCGACAGCGTTCATGTCGCCGTTTTTCAGCATTTCAAACTGCCGCATATCATCATCATATCTGTGATGATGAAAACTGTTTTCGCGGTTGACAAATTCAAGATAGGCTATACGTTTATCCATTGTTTCATTCATTTTACCACCCATACTATGTTATCACATTTTTTTGATTTAGTCAAGATATATGACTAAAATACAATATATGTGCTGTACTTATATTCTGTTATATAGTATAATATCTATCAGAAAGAGGCGATACCATGAAAAATACAATTAATATGACTGAGGGAAGTATTCTCAGAAATCTGATATATTTTGCGATACCGGTGCTGATAGGCAATATCTTTCAGCAGCTCTACAATGTCGCCGATACAGCTATCATCGGCAATATCCTCGGTGACAGCGCTCTTGCGGCGGTGGGTGCTTCTGCACCTGTGTACGGCCTGATGATAGGCTTCGCAGGCGGCCTTACAAACGGGTTTGCCGTTATCATCGCAAGATACTTCGGCGCAGGCAGCGAGCGTGAGATGAAGAGATCTGTTGCTCTTGTCTATATCCTATCCGCTGCTATCGCACTTGTACTGACTGTGTCAAGCGTTATTGCGCTGCACCCTCTTATGAAGGCGCTGAAAACTCCCGGTGAGATCATAGAAGATACCGAAAGCTATATGCGTATTATCATACTGTTCTCGGCTCTGACTGTGGCTTACAATATGCTGGCGGGAATGATGAGGGCTATCGGAAACAGCAAAGCTCCGCTGTATTTTCTGATCATCAGTACATTTGTGAACATTGGACTTGACTTCCTTTTTGTAAAGGGATTTGATATGGGCGTTGCGGGTGCTGCATACGCAACTGTTGTATCACAGGGCGTGTCTGTGGTGCTGTGCTTTATCTACGCTATAAAGAAATGTGACTTTCTTATCTTCCGCAGATCGGAACTCGTATTTGACAGGGAGCTGCTCTGTGACCTCACGAGCACAGGGCTCTCAATGGGATTGATGTACGCTATCGTGTCTGTGGGCTCTGTTATATTGCAGAGTGCGGTAAACAGCTTTGGTACAGCTACAATAACCGCACATACTGCCGCAAGGAAGATCGACGATATATTCATGCTGCCCCTTGCAACCATATCTCTTGCTTCCTCTACATTTGCAAGCCAGAACTACGGCGCAGGAAAAATAGACCGTGTAAAGCAGGGCATCAAGTGCAGCATCATCATCGCAGAGATATGGAGCGCCTTCTCCGTTGCTGTTGCGGTCATATTCCGCAGACCTCTTGTACAGGCACTCACGGGAACAGCAGATGAAGCCGTTATCGCTGCTGCATCAAAGTATATCATTATAAATATCAGCTTTTTCTTCGTACTGAGCGTACTGCTCGTACTCAGAAGCAGCCTGCAGGGCGTTGGCAGAAAGCTCGTTCCGGTAACGGGCAGTATCGTGGAGTTCCTGTTGAAAATAGCTGCAGTTTCCGTTCTTGCACCTAAGCTCGGATATATGGGCATCTGTATCTGTGAACCTATGATATGGGCAGCCTGTGCGGGTATCGTGCTTGCAGACTACAGCGTATTTATGCGCAGGACCGGGCTTTGCAGATTTGACAGCATAGAGCCTGCGATGGTGTGATAGCATAAGAGCATCATGCCGCTGACGAAGCCGGCAATACCAAGAGCGCATTCAGCAGAATATTGATGTGTCAGAGTTTAACCGCTGTTCTGACGGATCATATCCGTTAGAACAGCGGCT
>JAFPPJ010000284.1 GCA_017410745.1 Oscillospiraceae bacterium | reverse complement strand
GATCTGACGGTGCAGATAGAAGATATATCCTCCCGTGTTAACAGCACCGCAGTAGCGGCAAAGAACACACAGCACATCGTTGAGGAAAACGGCATACGCATAGAGGAATGCTCCAACGAGATGCGCAACATGCTCGCATCTATGGAGGACATCAATTCAAGCTCCGCTGAGATCTCCAAGATAATCAAGGTAATAGACGACATTGCGTTCCAGACAAATATACTCGCACTCAATGCAGCTGTTGAGGCAGCAAGAGCAGGAGCTGCGGGCAAGGGCTTCGCAGTTGTCGCAGATGAAGTAAGGAACCTTGCTGCCAAAAGTGCGGAGGCTGCAAACCGTACTACCGCTCTTATAGAGAGCAGCGTATCAAATGTGCAGCGCGGTCTTGAAATAGCAAATGACACCGCAAGAGTGCTGCAGATGGTAGTTGAGAGCTCGGAGCGCATCGCAAGGGAGATATCCCGCATATCCAGTGAGAGCGGCTATCAGGCAGACGAGATAAAGCGCGTCACATACGGCGTAGAGCAGATATCCTCTGTTGTACAGTCGAACACGGCAACTGCGGAGGAATCCGCTGCGGCATCACAGGAGCTTTCCGGTCAGTCGGCTGCACTCAAACAGCTTCTCTCCCATTTCAGATTTACCAACGAATACCATTACCGCACGGGTGAAGTCGCTGAGGCATCAGATCCCCTGCCCGCCGCAGAAGAGACTGTTGAGAAGGCTGAGGCATTGCCCGATGCTCCCGCACCTTCAGCGAATGAAGACTTTGTTCCGATAGACTTCACCGATGCCGCCCCGGCTCAGATCAGACGCAAGACAGACTACAGCGACGATGATTTTGACAATGTAGAAAGCAAATACTGATAAAAGGCCGCAGTAAACGCTGCGGCCTTTTTTGAACCGTTCTATGTAAAATATGACATACTGCTGTCACCTTTCATATGGTATGATGATATAAACAGATCACGGGAGGTATACAATGTTTGATATAAGATCAGCAGAGAACTTTATTTCAGCGAATGCACGGCCGTTTGAAAAGGCGGCATATGAATGTCTGTATCTTGGCAGATCGCCCGAAAGCGCAGTGAATGAGCTTCGGCGCTTTCAGAACAGTGACGGCGGCTTTGGAAATGCCCTTGAGGCAGACAGCTTAAATCCCGCATCCACCCCGATCACTACAAATGATGCACTGATATGGCTGTATCGCATGGGCTTTCCCGACCCTGCGCGGGACATCACAGACGGCATACTCAGGTATCTGAAGTCGCACGACTCATTCGACGAAAATGAGCGGCGATGGCTTTTCGCAGTGGAGTCCAACAAGGACTATCCTCATGCCATATGGTGGGAAAAGGACGGCAGCGGTATCAGAGGCTTCAATCCTACCGTATCACTTGCGGCATTCATATGTTGTTCGGACAATGACCCGCTGTATAAGGATATAATCAGCGAAGCGGCATCATATCTTGAAAGCAGCGAAAGCGTGAGCGGCGATGAGATCAAATGTTTCCTGCTCGCATACAAGCTGCTCGAAACACACGGTATCACCGACATCATTGATCTTGCGAGCATCAAAGAGCTGTTAATAAAGCGGACAGCAGAGATAATATGCCCCGATACATCCAAATACGGTGTGGAATATGTGACCGCTCCCTCGGACATATTCAGCGGTATCTATACCGACTTCATCGCAGAAGATATAAAGCCCCTTATACGCGCTGAAGCGGATATGCTCGGAAATATCCAGAAGGATGACGGCGGCTTTGACATATCATGGCAGTGGTACACGCCATATCCTGAATTCGAGACTGCAAGGAATATCTGGAGACCAAGG
>JAFPPJ010000283.1 GCA_017410745.1 Oscillospiraceae bacterium | reverse complement strand
TGACACCGACCATGAGAAAGACCATAACCCCCGATGCCAAGATGCGCATGCAGCTTTACGCCGCACTTCCGGATATGCCCGCAGACAGCCGCTCGGTGAATATCATAGGCAATGACCGTCCCACCGACAGTGAGTCGGAGCTCATAAAAATGATCACAGACGGCGGATACACCGTGCGTGATCTGACACAGTGCCGCACATATGAAGAATACGCACTGCTGGCTTCATCCGTGTTAAACATCACATATCTCCCTTCTGCATACGCTGCGGGCGAGTCTTTGAAGGGCACTCATCTGCATCTTCCCAATTCATTTGACGGAAAAGTGCTGCGCGACAATTACACAAGGCTCTGCATCGCACTTGATATGCCGTTGCCGGACCTTGACGTGCTTGAAGCAGCATCGGAAAATGCATTAGACCGTCTTGCGGATACTGTCGGAAACAGGGAGATTGCCATAGACTTCACCGCAGTGACACGGCCGTTCGAACTGGCGCTGGTACTTCTGAGGCACGGCATGAATGTGCGGTATATCGTGGCAGATCAGGCAGCAGAAGACAAGGATGCATTCTTTGAACTGAAAAGCGAATACCCGGATATTATACTGTGCTCTGCAGTGAACACAGGTATGATAGATTTCAACTCGACATACAGCGGCGATGTGCTCGCCATCGGTCAGAAGGCTGCTTTCTATTTTGGAACGGACAACTTCGTGAACACAGTGGCAAACGGAGGGCTGTACGGCTTTGACGGTATCGTGAAGCTGTGCTCATTGACAGAGGATGCGCATCTGCGCAAGAAGGACAGACGTACAGTGATACAGCACAAGGGCTTCGGCTGTGAATGCTGTATATGTTAGGACTATGCATATGAACAATATCAATACGATACTTCCTGTATATGCAGCGGATACATCGGGCGTATGCTCTGCGCTGTATGAGCTCGGCGGAATGACAGTAGTACACGACGCTTCGGGATGCAACTCCACCTATTCCACGCACGATGAGCCACGATGGTATGATATGCCGTCTAAGATATACATATCCGCGCTCACAGAAATGGATGCGGTGATGGGCAATGACGAAAAGCTTATCGCTGATGTGGTACGGGCAGCTTCAGAGCAGCACCCGGAGTTTATAACGGTATGCGGCTCACCTATGCCGATGATGACAGGCGTTGACTTCGATGCCATAGCATCGGAGATAGAAAGGCGCAGCGGAATACGCACATTCGGTCTGCATACCACAGGCACACATTCGTATATCGCAGGTGCGGGAGAGGCTCTTTGCGAAATAGTAAAGGAATACTCCGTTTCTGCACCAACCAAAAAGGACAGTGTGAATATACTCGGCGCTACTCCCCTTGACTTTGGCATAAACGGCGCTGTTGACACGATGAAAAGGCGGCTTGAAGAGAATGGATATGATGTGATATCCGTGATCGCAATGGGCTGTACGCTCGATGATATAAGGAAGTCGGGCGGTGCATCCGCAAATCTCGTGGTATCTGCTGCAGGATTGCCTGCTGCACGATATATGCAGCAGGCCTACGGCATCCCCTATGTGACGGGCGTTCCTCTGAGCGATGCACTGACAAAAGAGATATGCGCCCTCCTGCGCTCCGGTGAGTGCGGCGGGATACAGGCCTCACAAAACGGCAGCACCGCAGTGATAGGCGAAAGCATATTCTCTGCCTCAGCTGCCCGGGACTATTCATTGTCATCAGGCAGAGATGCATATGTCATATGCCCGCTCGACAGTGA
>JAFPPJ010000282.1 GCA_017410745.1 Oscillospiraceae bacterium | reverse complement strand
GCGCGGGCGTATTGAATACGATATGGTCTGCATACCGCACTATCTCATCAAACTCATCATCTCGATAGGCGGGCGAATAGATGTGCACCTGTCCGCCGGGCATCTCCTCAGCCCCGAGCCTCGCCTCATACAGGCCGCTTGCGGTGGTGCCGTCGATATACGGCGACATATCGGGATAGAGCGCGAACATGGAGAATGCCTTCTGCGCAAGGAGTATCTTCGCTCCCGTGCGTTTCCGCACATCAGCGAGCACCTCCATATTCTTCCTTATCAGCCGCTTATCCACCACATAGCACGGGGTATGGACGGAGTATATATCAAAGTTCATTCGCTGACCTCGGTGACCGTTATCTCTTCCCTGACCTCATCGACTATCTCGATATTCTCGAGCTGTGCTTCGAGATTGCGCCTGAAATCCGCGCGGTACTCGTCACGGAGCATTTTCTGCTCCGCACGCTCCTCATCGGTGAGCCCCACGGTCTTCATCTTGCGGGCAAGGGCATTTATGCGGTCGATCTTTTCCTTTGTCATGATCATTCCTCGGTGGGAGCTTCTTCCTTGAGCTCCTCTGCCGTATCAGCGCCGCCGGTGGTCATGGATATGCCGCCGTTCTCGGCAAGCTTTCTCTCATGTTCGAGCCTGTCAGCCTCTCTTGCAGCAGCGACCTCCTCGGGAGTGCCTGCGTGTGCTGTGGTCTTGAGGTCTGCGGGGAGCTCGGATACAAAGCCCTCTATCTTGTTGAAGTAGATGGGAGTTGTGAAGTCAAGTCCGCTCGGACGGATATTTCTCGAACCGAGGACGTACACATCGCTCGATGTGGTGGTCATGCCCACGGATCTCATAGCGTTCTTGTTCTCCTGATTGAGGAAATCCTTGAGGGATGAGCTGAAGGGTATGGACATCTTGTTCTCGGGGAGGGAGCCTGCGAGCTTGAGCACGTCTGTGCCTCTGTCGTTGAGTGCGAGTATCCTGCCGTATACGGGAGGCACCTTGAGATCATCCTTGCGTATGCCGGAGAGCATATTGAATATTATCCTCTTGATGCGTGCCATTGTGTATGCACGGGTCTTTATCTTCTCGAGCAGATCCTCGAGGGAGTTGCAGCTTCTTGAAGCCTGGAACATACGGTTTGCAAGACCCTGATCCACGTCGGGAGCGTTGAACATCTCCTGGGGGGACATGGTGCGGAGCCTGTAGAGGATCACCCTCTCGTAGTTCTCGAACCAGCAGAGCAGATCGTGATCGTCATACTCATTGATGCACTTGAATGTGTCCTCGGGAACGAAGGGAGAGAAGTCCTCGCCGTCGTCGATGAGTCTGCGGATATGCTCGCCGCTTGCGATATTGCCGGAGGGCACGTCGGAATCATGGTCAGCACCCTCGCGCTTTATAACGCAGGGCTTTATCTGATCCTCGAGATTGAGGAGCTTGATAGCCTTGAGATACTCCACAGCAAGGATATTGTTGGGAGTGTTGAGTATATCGGAAAGTGCAGGGCCGTACTTGAGCGCCACGAGCTGCTGTATAGCTGCGGGATAGGGCATGCCCTGCTCCATGAGGGGACGGAGGTTCTCAACGGTGGAAAGCTCTATCACTGCATCCGCACACTTCTTGAGCGCATCAAGGTCATCCGTCTCAGCGCCGAAGGAGATGCCCTCAACACAGCGGAGCGCACCGAGCATCATCAGGCCGGAGCGTGCGAACATCTCTGCGCTTGCAAGGCTGTACTGCACGGGAAGCTCTATAACAAGGTCAACGCCGTTCCTTACTGCGATCTGTGCTCTTGCGAACTTGTCTACGATGGCAGGCTCGCCTCTCTGCACGAAGTTGCCGCTCATGATCGCAACGATGTGGTCTGCACCCGTGAGCTCCTTGGTCTTCTCAATCTGATAGATGTGACCGTTGTGGAAGGGGTTGTATTCGCATATGATGCCATAGGTCTTCATTTTCTTATCGTATCCTTTCATATATCGTTCTTTGCCATATCTTCAAAGGTCTCACGGCGTACTACCACCCGTGATGTGCCGCCCTTTACCATAACTACCGCAGCATTGGGAACGCGGTTGTAGTGGGAAGCCATGGAGTAGTTGTATGCGCCCGTGGCAAGTATCGCTACGGTGTCGCCCGCCTCAGCGTGCTGCAGGGGCATATTCTCGCCGATAAGGTCGCCCGATTCGCAGGTGCGTCCTGCGATGGTGACTATCTCATCCTTGGGCTCATCTGCCTTGTTTGCCACCTCTGCGGTGTACTCCGACTTATACAGTGCATATCTCGGATTATCGGGCATACCGCCGTCGATGCCGATATAGGTGCGTATGCCGGGGATGATCTTCCTTGAGCCTACGGTATACAGCGTGATGCCTGCGGGAGCTGCTATGGAGCGTCCCGGCTCTATCATGATGAAGGGCATATCAAGTCCGAGCTTCTCGCAGCACTGCTTTGCCTTTGCCGATACTGCCTTCATATAGTCGCCGTAGGGGATGGGCTTGTCCGCATCGGTATACTTTATGCCGAAGCCGCCGCCCAGGCTGAGATCCTTTATTATGATGCCCTCGTCACGGAGCTTGCCGATGAAGTCGAACATGACCTCACACGCCTTCTCGAAGGGGGCTATCTCGTGTATCTGTGAGCCGATATGGCAGTGAATGCCTGCAAGCTCGATGGAAGGAAGCCCTGCGACCTCCTTTGCAGCCTTGAGCGCTTCGCCCGTCTCTATCGCAAAGCCGAACTTGGAGTCTATCTTGCCGGTCATTACCGCCTCAAAGGTATGCGCCTCAACGCCGGGCTTGAGTCTGAGCACTACCCTGACGGTCTTGTTCTTCTTAGAGGCTATGTCCGATATGCGGTAAAGCTCCTCGATGTTGTCGCAGGTGATGCGCCCGATGTTGTTGTCGATGGCAAGGGCTATCTCCTCATCCTTCTTGTTGTTGGATGTGAATACTATCCTGTCTGCGGGGAAGCCTGCAGCAAGGGCTGTATATATCTCGCCGCCCGATACGGTGTCGAGGCCTATGCCCTCATCCTTCATTATCCTGCACATTTCCTTGCAGCAGAATGCCTTTGTGGCATAGCATACCATGCCTCTGCCGTAGCACTCGTCTATCGATGCCTTGAATTCGCGGCACGCCTGTCTGATAACATCCTCATCCATAACATAGAGCGGCGTGCCGTACTGTTCTGCAAGCTCTGTGCAGTCGATGCCGCCTATGGTAAGATGTCCGTTTGAAACGCCTAAGCTGTCCTTCATATTATTCACCCAATTCCTCTATTATCTCCCTTATCCTGTCCGTACCCTCTCCGGTGCGGGCAGAAAAGACGATATGTGTTATTTCACCGAAAAACGGTATCTCCTGTGCAAAGCCTGCCATGCGCTCCTCCCGCTCCCTTGCGGAAAGCTTGTCGGCCTTGGTAAAGACTATCACAAAGGGGATCTCGCTCTCGATCATGAAGTCTATCATCTGTCTGTCGTCTGCGGTGGGCGGATGCCTCATATCTATCAGCTGGAATATGAGTGCAAGCTCCCTGCTGTCATGAAGATACCCTTCAATAAGCTCCGACCATCTCTGCTTGTCAGACTTGGCCACCTTTGCGTAGCCGTATCCGGGAAGGTCTACGAGATATATCCCGTCAAGGGTATAGAAGTTTATCGTTGCGGTCTTGCCGGGCACGGAGGAGACCCTTGCAAGGGTCTTGCGTCCGAGCACCTTGTTTATGAGCGAGGACTTGCCCACATTAGAGCGCCCCGCAAAGGCTATCTCCGTCCTGTCAGAGGGCGGAAGCTGATGATATTCGCCGTAGCTCCTGTAGAAATCCGCTCTGGTAAAGTCCATCAGAAGCCCACCTTCATCGTATCGCGCTTGGCCTTCCTCGGGTCGGAGGCAAGTGCGACGTCGAGCACATCCGTTATCTTCTCCGCGAAGACGAAGTGCAGCTTTTCCTTTATGGTGTCGTCCACCTCGTCAAGGTCAGGCTTGTTGCCCTTGGGTATTATCACGGTATGCATACCCTCCTTGAATGCCGCCATAGTCTTCTCGCGAAGGCCGCCTATGGGCAGCACCCTTCCGTGAAGGGTTATCTCGCCCGTCATTGCCACATCGTAGCGCACGGGCACTCCCGTGAGCGCAGACACAAGGGCTGTGGTCATAGTCACGCCCGCAGACGGACCGTCCTTCGGGGTAGCCCCCTCGGGCGCATGGATATGTATGTCCTTGTCAAGGTAGAAGTCCTTCTCTATGCCGTATTCATCGGCGATAGAGCGCACATAGCTCACAGCGAGGCGGCAGGACTCCTGCATTATGTCGCCGAGAGAGCCTGTGGCGGTGACATTGCCGCGGCCGTCGTTTATCAGCACCTCAAGCGGCATTATCACGCCGCCCGCAGCCGTCCATGCAAGGCCGTTGACCATGCCCACGCTGTCCGTGCGGGACACCACATCGTCGGTATACTTGCGGTGGCCGAGCATCTCCTCGATCTTGGCATTGTCTATCTTCACCTTGTCGGTGTTCTGCTCTATCATTTCCTTGGCGGATTTGCGGCACAGCGATGCAATGACACGTTCAAGCTCGCGCACTCCCGCCTCTCTGGTGTAGTTGTCTATTATCGTGTATATCGCAGTCTTGGAGAAGCGCACATTTGAGAGCTTGAGCCCGTGCTTTTCAAGCTGCTTGGGTATCAGATGCTCTCTTGCGATGTGGAACTTTTCCTCCCTGGTGTAGCTGGAGAGCTCGATTATCTCCATCCTGTCGCGCAGGGGCGGGTCTATCACCGATATGTCGTTCGCGGTGGTGATGAACATTACCTTTGACAGGTCAAAGGGTATCTCCACATAGTGATCCCTGAAATTCACGTTCTGCTCGCTGTCGAGGACTTCGAGCAGCGCAGAGGACGGGTCGCCGCGGTAATCGTGGGATATCTTGTCTATCTCGTCGAGCAGTATCAGCGGGTCGCTGCTCTGCGCTTCGATAAGTGCATTGATTATCCTGCCGGGCATCGCGCCGATATATGTCTTGCGGTGTCCTCTCACGTCGGATTCATCGTGAACGCCGCCGAGGGCTATGCGGGCATACTTCCTGCCCATCGAGCGTGCGATGGACTTGGCAACGGAGGTCTTGCCCACTCCCGGAGGGCCGTACAGGCATATTATCTGTCCCTTGGTCTCGGGTGCGAGCTGCTTCACAGCGATGGTCTCGAGTATCCTCTCCTTGACGCGCTTGAGCCCGTAGTGATCCTTGTCAAGGATGCGCCTTGTCTTGGCGATGTCCGTCTTGCCCTCTGTGGTGATGTTCCACGGGAGGTCGAGCACGGTGTCGAGATATGTCTTTATCACGCCGTATTCCGCAGACTGCTGCGGCATCGCGCTGAGCCTTTCGGCTTCCTTTATCAGCTTCTTCTCATATTCGCTCTCAAGGCCTATCGCCTTGATGCGGTCGAGGTATTCGTTGGCCTCGAATTCGCCCGATTCCTCTTCGCCGAGCTCCCTTGATATGGCACGCATCTGCTCTCTGAGGTAATACTCCCTCTGATTGCTCATTATCTGTTCACGCACCATATTGTGTATATCGAGCTCCGCTCCGAGCACCTCTATCTCACGCTGGAGTATAGCCAGCAGTGCCGTCATTTTCTCATCTATGCCGTTGGCCTCGAGCAGCTCCTGCTTGCTCTCTACATCCGCAGGCAGGCTCACAGCGATGTTGTCGAACACCGATTCAAGGGACTGCGAGCTCATTATTGATGATATGTATTCCTCGGGGGCGTGGGGCATCTTCTGTGCATATTCCTTGAAAAGGGATTTCACCATGCGAAGATATGCCTCTTTCTCCTCCTCGCTGAGCTTCACCCTCTTCTCGGGGAAGCGGCGCGCGACGGCTACGGGATGATCCCCGTCAAACCTGAACTCCGTCGCCCTTGCCCTGTATTCACCCTCGGCCATCACCTTTGTGACGCCCTCGGATGTGCGAAGCAGCTGCTTTATCTTGGCGACCACTCCCACACGGTATGTGCGGTCGTCGCCCTCGCCGTCTTCACGCTGGGCAGCAAGGAATATCAGCTTGTCTGCCGCAGCAGCCGCAGTCAGCGACCTCACGGATTCCTCCCGTGTCACCTCAAAATGCATTATCACACGGGGGAATACCACGAGCCCCTGCAGAGGAAGCATGGGATATTCTCTTGTAGTTGTATTTTTCTCCATTTACTGCTCCTTATCAAAAGAGTATGCGCTCGTCGCAGTATTCACATTCAAGCAGGTCTGTGCCTCTGTAGGATCTGGGAAGATAGCGCTCCTTGCGGGTGATGCAGTTGGGATTGCTGCATTCCACGCCGTTGACGATCTTGCCTGTGAGGAGCGGTATGCTGTGGTTGGGATCCCTGAGCACGGTGAGTATCAGTGCCATCCTGACATATACGCCGTAGTGTGCCTGCTTGAAGTACATAGCTCTCGGGTCGTCATCCACATCCATAGGTATCTCATCTACTCTCGGCAGAGGATGCATAACGATGAGATCCTTCCTGCCCATGAGCATCTTGCTGCGGTCGAGGCAGTATGCGCCCTTGAGCCTGTTGTATTCCTCCTCGCTCGCAAAGCGCTCCTTCTGCACTCTCGTCATGTACAGCACATCGAGGGAGGGCATTGCCGCTTCAAGTGAGGGCTCTTCGGAAAACGCACAGCCGTGCGCCATAAGTATATCCTTGATATACTGGGGCATACCGAGCTGAGGAGTGGAGATGAAGACGAACTTTATCCCCTCAAAGCCCGCAAGTGCCTTGCACATCGAGTGTACGGTGCGTCCGTTCTTGAGGTCGCCGCACAGACCTATGGTAAGGTCGGTCAGTCTGCCCTTCTCACGGTAGAGCGTGAGCATATCGGTAAGAGTCTGCGAGGGATGCAGATGCCCGCCGTCGCCTGCGTTGATTATGGGGCAGTCGGCAGTAAGTGCCGCAGCCTTCGCAGCGCCGTCGGAGGGGTGACGCATCACCATGATGTCCGCATAGCTCGATACTATCTTGGTGGTATCCTTGAGATTCTCACCCTTTGCCACGGATGAGGTGGCAGGGTTGTCGAAGCCTATTATAGTGCCGCCCAGACGAAGCATAGCGGTCTGGAACGACATCTGTGTCCTTGTGGAGGGCTCGTAGAAAAGGGTAGCCATGATCTTACCCTCGCAAGCCTTTGCATATCTGGCGGGATCATCGTATATCTCGGATGCGAGACGAACGACGCTGAGCCACCAGTCAGTACCCATATCATTGAGATCTATCACATTTGTGAACCGTGAATCCATATCAGCACTCCCATTCCGGTTATTTTTACATACACTTATCTATTATAGCATATCCAAAGACTTTTTTCAATAGTTTTTATATGAATTTGTAAGTATAGCTAAAGCGCACGGCCCGAAGGTAACATTTTCGGGTCATGCGCCTATACGGACACTGTCCCCGCAGGGAAACAGCATCAGAGCTTCTTTATTTTATACAGTCTGCCTGCAAGATTGGGGTCGGTGGTGAAATATGCATAGAGCACTCCGTCCTTGACATTTATGCCGCATATCGTCATGGATGTGTCCTTGAGCTCATATACCACGGATATCTTGCCGGTCTTGGCATCGTATTTCTTGATCTTGCGGTTGAGGTTGAAGTATATATCCTTGCCGTTCTGTGCGAGCTGTGCGAAGTTGCCCGTCCACTCGTAGACCATATTCCCCTTGTCTATGCTCCACTTGTCCTTCACATCAAAGAGCTTGTACAGCTTGCCCTTCTCGGTGTCGTAGGAGTACACAAATCCGCCCTCTATGAAGTATATCTTCTTTCCGTAGAATGCCAGGGGGGATATATCGCCCATGACTATCTTGTCGTACTTTGCGGAATCTGCGTTCTTGAAGCGCCTCTTGTCATAGTTGGGATGATCCTTGAGTGCGCTGTCGCTCCTGAGGAAATAGTGGTGCGATACATAGTAGGGAATGGGCTTGTTGTTGATGAGCGCATCATCAAAGGTGCAGTCAACGTGATACCAGTGTGAGCCCAGACGCACGAGATTCCAGCCGTGGGTATCGTTGTATACCGCCTTGCTGGCAATGCCGCATTCATTGAGGAGTATCGCATATGCACGGGTATAGCCGGTGCAGAACGCCTTGCGCTCCACAAGTGCCGCATAGGGCGTGCCTACCGCACGGTGAGAGGAGTCGAGGTAGTCTGTGCCGAGCACTACCTTGTCATGGAGATACGCTGCCTTCTGGATATCTGTCCAGTCCTTGTCAACGCCCTTCATTATATCATCCACAGCCTTGTAGAATTTCTTTTTCTCCGCTGCGGTGGTGTTGGAATACTTCACGTTTATCATGATGGTGACATTGTTGCCCCTTGACGATGCATCTATGGATATATCATCCGTGACGTAGAAGTACTCCTTCTCGTTCATCAGGTCATACAGTGTATCCTTGACATTGAGCATCACATCCTGCAGACTGGAGTTGCTCTTCATGCCCACCTTTATCTTTGGCTGCTGTGCGGTGAGCCCCGCCCTTATCGTCTTCACCGCATCGTCTCCGAGCATCTGTGCGGAAACGGATGCAAAGCTCGAACAGAGCGACATGAGCAGCATCAGAACCACGGATGCAGCTATTATCCTTTTTACAGCTTTAAGTGTTCTCATCTGACCGTCCTTCTTTCCTTTGAATTTCCCGTACCCCTAAGGATACGGATATCCCCATATAACATTGTATACCACATCCGGCATTTTGTCAATGCGAAATTTAGGCTAATTAGTAATTAGGAATGAGTAATCAGAATTTTTTCTCAGCCTGCCGTACTGTACGGGAATGCATAAGGCAGAATGAAGAATCAACTTTAACATCCCGTACATTTAACACACAGGGGGGTGGGGGCAAAGCCCCCATTAAAAATGTGATGCAGACATCCGCGGATGTTTGCATCACTCCTTACTTATTCCTTATACCCTGGCATGTCCTATCCCCCGAAAGTGAAATTCCCACATATCTATTGTATT
>JAFPPJ010000281.1 GCA_017410745.1 Oscillospiraceae bacterium | reverse complement strand
TGGGACGGTCTCAAAGCGGCACTTCACAAGAGGATGGCGTTCTTTGCTTCGATGGGGTGCAGGATATCCGATCACGGACTTGATTTTGCATTCTTCTCCCCTGTCGATGACAATACAGCTGACAGGCTGCTCAAGAAGCGCCTTGCGGGAGAGACCCTCACCGCAGAGGAAACGCTACAGTACAAGACCGCATTTTTGCTGCATATGGGCAGGGAATACCACAGCCTGGGCTGGGCTATGCAGATACACTGCGGCGCAAAGCGCAACAACAACACGCGCATGTATGAGCGCATAGGCGCAGACACAGGATATGACTGCATAAACGACCGCAGCACGGCAGAGGCCACCGCCGATCTGCTCAACGCACTCGAAGCGGAGGGGCACCTGCCAAAGACTATAGTATACAGTCTCAACCCCAATGACAACGCCGCACTTGACACCATCACCGGCTGCTTCCAGGACGGCGAGAGCATATGCAAAATACAGCACGGCGCTGCATGGTGGTTCAACGATCACGAGGCAGGCATGAGAGATCAGCTGACCTCTCTTGCATCGCTCGGATACCTTGCAGGCTTCGTGGGGATGCTCACCGATTCGAGGAGCTTCCTTTCCTACCCCCGCCATGAATACTTCCGCCGCATACTCTGCGACGTGATAGGCAAATGGGTGGAGGACGGCAAATACCCCTCGGATATGGATACCCTCGGCAGCATTGTCTCCGATATATCCTACAATAACGCTAAAAGATTCTTCAATTTCTGATACCATCCCTCAGGGTCGCCTGTATACCCCGGGCAGATCCTATCATTCCCCAATCAAAAGGTCTCCGTCATACGGCGGAGACCTTTTGATCGCTATAGTATCTTCTTTATCGCTTCATTTATCGCTGTACGGGTATTTATCGCAAAGGCGCCTATTTGTGCCGTGTCATCAAATTCAAGATAGATGATCTCCCTGATGCCGGCATCGGTATCGAGTTTCCCGAAGAAAGGAGCATCATATGTGACGGTGCTTCCTGCGGGTACTGTGACGGCTTCCTCGCTCTCGATGCGCATATCCCCAGCATTCCTTTCATGGCGCAGTGCCAGCTTGTGCGGATAGAACACCATGTCCGCATCTGTCTTATTGGAAAGCGTAAGTACGGCATTGAGCTGCGTGCGCGAAATACTGTAGTCGGCTGCAGAGAACGACCTGTCTTCAGCGGACAGAAACTCTATCGTGATATCAAACGCATCACTGCTGTATGATATGCCCTCTTCCTTAGTCACAGCCACAGGCGCATCACCTAAGATATCCGGGAGAGCCGCCTCCATATCCTCATCCATATCCGTAAATGCCGCCCAGTACGGCTCTGTATGCCCCTGTGCATCGTAGTATATCTCATACTGCGTATGATGCGGTGCCGGGTCGAAAAACGGCATCTCATAAATCAGCGAGAAGCTGGTTTTATTGCCCTTTGGCGACTGGCAGAAAAACTCCGGCACTTCATATGCATTTTTCCTGCCCGGGACATCAGCCTTATGCGGCCGGTACATCAGCTTACCGTCGGCACATAATGCATAAGGCATAAGCTCCGCACATTCCGTCTCGTTCCCGTTATCGTCGAAATGATGAAGTTTTACCATAAATGAAGCAGGTCTGAAAAGCTGTGCATAGTCGCTTCGGTTGTACGCATCAAAGTCCACGACAAGGCGCTGCTTGCGCCCATCCCATCCTGTGGAATACCCTGCTGCATCATCGGCATAGTATGATGAATAGTCAAATACGGTTGGCTCTGACATGATGGTCTCTTTGCCTGTGCCCTCGGTGTACAGCGCATATTTGCGGTAGAGATGGTGTCTCACATCCGCCTCGCTCTGTATCGTTACAGCAGCCCGCACACTGTCGGGCAGCAGCTCTTCAGCACATTCAAAGGGCTTGCCCCTGTATTCTATGCCTGTGATACCGTCCGCCTGCGCGACTGTACACAAAAACAGGAGCGTGCGCTTCACTGTACTGCCTGCGGGTATGGT
>JAFPPJ010000280.1 GCA_017410745.1 Oscillospiraceae bacterium | reverse complement strand
GGTATCATAGGTGCTACGGGTATGGTAGGACAGCGCTTCGCTCTGCTCCTCGAGGACCACCCGTGGTTCGAAGTCAAGGTGCTGGCAGCATCCCCCCGCAGTGCCGGCAAGACCTATCGCGAAGCAGTAGGTCCCCGCTGGGCATTCAGAGATCAGCCCATGCCCGAGAAGTTCAGGGATATGATCGTTATGGATGCTACGGCTGATGTGGAAAAGATCGCATCACAGGTAGACTTTGTGTTCTGCGCTGTGGATATGAAGAAGGATGAGATACGCGCTCTCGAGGAGACCTACGCAAAGGCAGAGTGCCCCGTTATCTCAAACAACTCCGCTCATCGCTTTACGCCCGACGTTCCTATGGTAGTGCCCGAGCTCAACCCCGAGCATATCGAGATCATCAAGGCTCAGCGCGAGCGCCTTGGCACGAAGAGAGGCTTCGTAGCAGTCAAGTCCAACTGCTCTCTCCAGAGCTATGTTCCCGCACTCAGCGCTCTCAAGGATGAATTCGGCATAAAGGAAGCATTTGTCTGCACATATCAGGCTATCTCCGGTGCCGGCAAGACATTTGAGACGATGCCTCAGATAATCGACAATGTTATCCCCTACATCGGCGGCGAGGAAGAAAAGAGCGAGCAGGAGCCCCTGAAGATATGGGGCCATATCGAGGGCGATAAGATCGTTCCCGTAGAGAACGGCCCCAAGATCTCTGCTCAGTGTCTCAGAGTTCCCGTATCGGACGGCCACATGGCTGCTATCTTCGTCAAGTTCGACAAGAAGCCCACAGAGGAGCAGATGCTCGCAGCATGGAAGAACTATTCAGGCGTTCCTCAGGAGCTTGATCTCCCCTCCGCTCCCAAGCAGTTCATACATTATTTTGAGGAAGCTGACCGTCCTCAGACGAAGCTCGACAGGATGCTCGAAAACGGCATGGCTGTTTCCGTCGGCAGACTCAGAGAGGATCTCATATTCGACTACAAGTTCGTATGCCTCTCTCACAATACGCTCAGAGGCGCAGCCGGCGGTGCTGTTCTTATGGCTGAACTCCTTGCGGCAAAGGGCTACTTTGACTGATAATGGACTACTTTATATCCGATCTTCACTTCGGACATGAAGACAGGGTCATATGGGACGAAAGGCCGTTTCATAACGCCGCAGAGATGTTTGATGTGATGCGTGCGAAATGGAACGCAAAAGTCACGGATGATGACGATGTATGGATCATCGGGGACTTCACCTACTATGGGGAACAAAGCGATGACAACATCATATATTATGCGCACAGCCTGAACGGAAGAAAGCATCTGATCTACGGCAACCATGATGCACGCATAGAACAGGACAAGAAGCTGCAAAGCCTGTTCACGGAATGTGTATATCAGAAGTATATCGAGACGGATGGTCGCAAAATATTCATGTACCACTACCCTCTTGTGGAATGGTACAGACGGCCGGCCGGATGCTTTCTGATATACGGTCATATCCACGGCTCCCGCGATGACGGATATGAGTTCATGGCATCGCACAGGGGAGACAGTGCATTCAATGCAGGCGTCATGATAAACGGCTATGTTCCTGTTACATTTGAAGAATTAAGAGAAAACAATCAACGGTTTCATAATGATTACCACTAAAGGAGAATTATGATGAAAAATACTATATTTACCGGCGCGGGCGTAGCTATCGTCACTCCTATGAATGAGGACGGAAGCGTTAACTATAATGTTCTCGGCGAAATGATAGAGATGCAGATAGCTGGCGGCACCGATGCTATTATCATATGCGGCACCACCGGCGAATCCTCCACCCTTACCGATGAAGAGCACAGAGAGTGCATCCGCTATACAATTGAAAAGGTCGCACACCGCATACCCGTTATCGCAGGCACAGGCAGCAACGATACCGCATATGCTATCGAGCTTTCCAAGGAAGCAGAGAAAATGGGAGCAGACGGTCTTCTCGTCGTAACTCCCTACTACAACAAGACTTCACAGAGAGGTCTT
>JAFPPJ010000279.1 GCA_017410745.1 Oscillospiraceae bacterium | reverse complement strand
CAGTAAGAGATGTATCATCCGACAGCTTGTATGAATAGCCTGAGCGTGCGGGCATTATATGAAGCCCCTTCTTTTCGACTTCATCGAGGAAATACTCATATGATGCCGAAGCCGGTATCAGTTCATCGGGAGCATCAGGCATGATGATGCGCTTTACATCATACTTCTTCACCACCTGCGACATACCGCCCATATGGTCTGTATGCTGATGTGTGATAATAAGCAGGTCGATGGATGAGATATTGTTTTCTCTCAGAAAATGCTCGACCGCCGCAAACTCGGAGTATTCCCCCGAGTCTATCAGAACATTCGTGCCGTCCGCTCTTATGAGGATACTGTCGCCCTGACCTACATCTATCAGCGAAACCGAAAGCTTGCGTGCCTGGGAGGGAAGAAGCTCCGTATCGCTCTCATCGATATTCTCGTCCGCCACATGGAGGAACTCTTCGATCTGTCTGAGCGTGATAACATCTGATTCTATCAATGCCGCCAGTATAAGCGCTATGCTGAATACGACCGCAATGATGTGTATAAGCACATCTCTTGGGGTAAAGCCGTTCTTCTTCCTGGCAGTCTTCTTCCCGCCGGAGGTCTTGCTGACGGTCTTATTACTGGTCTTGTTCTTCATCGCTTACGGTCTGCACCTGTGAAGCAGGCACATATGTCTCTCGGGTAACGAGCACCTGTCTCGGCTTTGCACCGTTGCTCGGGCCTACTACACCGAGATTTTCCAGTTGTTCCATTATGCGTGCTGCCCTCGGATATCCGAGCACCAGCTTTCTCTGCAGATACGAAACGCTCACACCCGCTGAACCCGCATCAATGGCGCATTCTATTGCTCTTTCGGTAAGATCATCATCCGAGCCTTCATATGTCTTGCCGTTGTCCGCAGGCTTCTCGCCCTTGGGCTGAGGCACATTTTCTTCCACAGCCTTTATGATATTCTCATCATATGTCACATTGCCGGAGCCGTTCTTGATAAAGTCAACGACCGCCGCCACTTCCTTGGAGGATGTGTAACAGTTCTGTACTCTTATGGGCTTGGGCGCACCTGTGGGCATATACAGAAGGTCACCGTTGCCGAGCAGCTTTTCCGCTCCCGTCTCATCGAGTATAGTACGGGAGTCCACGCCCGAAGCCACTCTCAGCGCTATCCTTGAAGGTATATTGGATTTGATAAGACCCGTGACTACATCCACCGTAGGACGCTGTGTAGCGATTATGATGTGCATACCTGCTGCACGCGCCATCTGTGCAAGTCTGCATATACTGTCCTCGACTTCGCTCTTAGCTGCCATCATAAGGTCAGCAAGCTCGTCGATTATTATGACTATGCGCGGTATCGTTTCAAGGTCGTCACGATGCGATGCAAGCTCGTTATAATCATACAGGTCTCTCACACTGTTATCGGAGAACAGCTTATATCTCTTGAGCATTTCCTGTACAGCCCATGAGAGCGCACCTGCTGCCTTTCTCGGATCGGTAACGACCGGGAGAAGCAGATGGGGTATGCCGTTGTATATCTTGAATTCGACCATTTTCGGGTCGATGAGCACAAGGCGCACCTCCTGAGGGGTGGCATTATACAGTATGCTCATGATTATGCCGTTTGTGCATACGGATTTACCAGAACCCGTAGTACCGGCGATTATCATATGCGGCAGCTTGGCTATATCGCCGAGCACTATGCCGCTGTCTATGTTCTTTCCTACCGCAAAGGTCAGCTTGCTGCGGTTGCTGCGGAATTCCTCGGTATCGAGCACATCCCTGAGCGTGACCACATCCTTGACTTTGTTGGGGACTTCTATACCTATAGCTGCCTTGCCCGGGATAGGTGCTTCTATCCTTATGCCGCCCATAGATGCAAGTCTCATCGCAATATCATCGGAAAGCGTCTTTATCTTGGATATCTTGATGCCCGCCTTGGGAAGCAGCTCATATCTTGTGACAGCAGAGCCTCTTTTGATGTCTACTATCTCTGCGGATATACCGAACGATTCAAGCGTTTCGAGCAATGTCCTGGAATTTGACTTCATTTCGGCAGCTGCCTGTTCTTTGTTCAGTTCATTCTTGGATACATTGAGCAGCGCAAGGGGAGGTATCTCATACTCAGCCATGACCGCATCATTCTTTGCGATCTCATTCTGTATATCCCTTGCAGTGGTCTCGGGAAGATCAAGGTCTTCATCATCGCCTATCTGATTGGAGGCGAGAGTGGAAGCCTTGTGAGGCTTTCTCATGAAATGATCCGTATCCGCAGACCTTGCAGCAGTATTTGCCGGAGCACTGTATACGGGCGAAGGCGTCGGCTGCGGTACAGGCAGCGGTGCTGCAACGTCAGGCTCTGTATGTACGGTATCGGTCTCCGCTCCGCTTGATGCCTTTCTGATTATCTCATCGAGTGAAGCAGGTGTATCATCCGGCACATCCGCTGCCTGTACACTATCATCGGAAATGCCGAGACGCTTTTTCTGCAGCTGATATGCTCGCCTGCGCTGTTCAAGGTCTATCTCCTGCTGATATCTTTCTACTTCTATCTCTGTCTCCGTCTTTTCCGGGACAGCAGTCTCTTTTGCAGTCTTCTGCACGGCAGGCTTTTTCTGTGAAGCGGGCTGTACCGCAGGAACTTCTCCGGGGAGATTATCGTCGGGCACATCAAATACGGGATCATAATTGTATTGCTCAAGGCCGCTCTTCTTTGCTTGCGCCTTCTTAGGCGGTTCCTTTGCTTCAAAGGGAAAGGCTATATCAATGTTGAAGTCTCTGCGGTTCTCCTCCACAGGGTCATAACTCCTCTGAGGAGCGGCAGGAGCTTCTTCCTTCTTTTTGGCAAACAATCCCCCGAACAAGGGCTTTCTTTCGGCATTCTCGCTCTGAGCGTTTTGCTCTGCACGTCTTTCGGGCTTGACCTGAGCAGGGACTTCCTCCTGTCTGCGTCTGCGCTGTGTAGGCGCTGTCTCCGGCACAGGCTCATATTCCGGGCGAGCATCGAGAAGCAGGTCTATCATATGCTTTATCCATCTGACTACATCCACTACTGTCTTATTAGAAAGCAGAAGGATGAAGAATACCGTAAGGAGCACGATCACAACGGATGCGCCCGCCTTGCCGAAAAGGCTGAGCAGGGGAATGCCGAGCACGAACGAAAGAAGTCCGCCGCCCTTGAAGCTCTTGCCCTTTTCCATAAGATCCATTGCGAGTTTATTCTTAGCGATCGTAGGATCGAGCTTTTCCGCCGAGAATATTTCCGCTGCCGCACAGAGTATGAGTATCAGGATAACGCCCTGTATCACTTTGCCTGCGATAGTGTTCTTCTCCTTGTCCTTTGCGAGCATCACTGCCGCATATATGAGCACGAAGGGCACAAGTATAGCAGCCACACCAAAAGCGCCAAGCAGAACATTATGCATGGTGAGCCAGAGATTTTCCCCTGTGATGACAGTAAACGCCAGCATAAGCAGACCCAGCACAAAGAGCACAGCCGACCATATCACCTTGTTGTCGGATGATGCCTGTGCCTGCTGAGTCTTCTTTTTTGATGATGAAGACCGCGATGCAGTCTTGCCTGTATTCCTTTTAGCCGCGCTATTTTTCTTTGCAGCCATGCTATCTCCCCATTGTCCAGTTATAAAATGGATTGTATATCGTCAAGATCTGTGTCGGTCACTGTATGAAGCGGTACGTTCCTAATCAAAACACAGCCCATCCTTTCACAGATGGGTGTGCGCAGTGTATGGACTATTTCATCAGAAGTTCGGATATAAAAGTGCCGGTGACATGTTCGTATATGCCGACACCTATCACAGCTATACCGAGTATAAGGGTATATACTGCGAAGATACCAAATCTGTCTGATTTCATGAGCCAGCGGATGAGTATTATCGCAAAGTATCCGGATACCGCAGCGGTCACAGCTCCTATGATAAGAGGCAATACATCGACCGTCACGCTCTCCGCACCAAGATCCATAAACTCCGAAAGAGCACCTGCAAGTATTACAGGTATGCCGAGTATGAAGCTGTATTCTACCGATTCCTCACGCTTCATTCCGCATATCTGAGCACCTGCGATGGTAGAACCCGAACGGGATACTCCGGGAAGGAGCGCTACGCCCTGGAAGCATCCGATTATCAGTGCATCGGGCACCGTGAGGTTCTGGGATGTCTTGAGCGATCTGCCGGTGAGCTCATATTTCTTGGAACAGCGGCTGCCTATGATGAGTATAGCAGAGGTATAAAGGAAGCATATGCCCTCTCCGATAATATCATTGTCGGTGGATACCGCTGTAAAATAGTGGCGGAAATAATAGAATGCGAAAAGCGGCAGTATGCTTATCACTATCATGATTATCATGCGCCTGTCGCCGTTCATTGCAGACCATTTGAATTTTCCGGTGAAGATGTCCTTCATCATAGAGAAGAACTCGCGGATAAGTGCGCCTATCTTCTTATAAAAAGCTATGATCACAGCAAACAGTGTACCTATATGAAGCGTGACCGTGGTAAGTACGGCAGTCTCGCCGGAAAGGCCTGTGAAATGCTGAAACAATGAGAGGTGACCCGAGCTTGATACCGGAAGGAACTCTGTTGCGCCCTGTATTACGCCCTGGATCACAGCCTCTATTATAGTCATTGTGATCCTCCTAAACATATATTCACACTATTTTATTATACACCCTGACGCCGCCTTTGTCAAACAATAGCCCGTATTTGTCACCAAAATGTATTTATTATCCGTTATGTACAGTGATCTGCGTGAAGGGTATCTCTATACCGTTCTCATCAAGAGCATACTTCACATCCTCCGCAAGGTCATACCATACCTGCCAGTAATCTGCTGTATTCGCCCATACCCTCACGATGAAGACAACAGCACTGTCATCAAGATCCCATACCCTTATCAGCACAGGTTCATCCGCAAGTATCTTTTCATTAGCCCTGACCACATCCTGTATGACCTGCTTTACCTGTTTGATATCCGCACCGTAGGATACCGAGAAACGGCGTTCCACCATTCTTTTCTTTTCCTTGCTGAAATTTATAAGGGTGCTTGATGCCACCTGACCATTGGGGATATACACAGCCTTGTTGTCTATGGTCGTGATCCTTGTATTGATTATACTTATGATGTCTACCGTTCCCTCTACTCCGCATACGGAGATATAATCCCCCTTCACGAAGGGCTTGGTAAAGAGGATTATAAAGCCTCCTGCCACATTGGACAGGCTGTCCTGCAGCGCAAGACCTATGGCAACGCCTGCCGCTCCTATCACGGTTATGATGGATGTCATGGGTATTCCGAGTGCAGAAAGCGCGATAACTATCACTATAGCCGAGAATATCACATTGAGCAGCGAGGACAGGAAATGCTGAGCCGCCTTGTCTATGCGCGAACGGCCGACCGCACGGTCGATTAGCTTAATCGTAAGACGCACTATGAGCCGCCCGATCAGGTATATGATGAGCGCCACAAGTACAGTGGGGATATAGTCTATAAGGGAGCGGCCGAATTCCTCGAGGACATTTCTGTCCACATTGCGGTCTGCTACCGCTTCTATCACCTCCTGCGCCTTTTCAACTATCTCGGGAGCAGAAGTTTCCACTGTTGTCTCTGCTGTTTCAGCTGCTTCGGATACCGTAGTAACTATACTTTCGTCCATAAAAAATCTCCTTTGTGTGAAATATTTAACAGTAACAATATGTAATACTCGCTTATGCTTTATGCATAGCCCTTTGATTTTTTTCGGTTAAAATTTAGTAAAAAGGCTTTACAAACACTATATGTTGTGGTATAATAATCAATAACATACTATATTTAGTGGGAGGCAATAATTATGCAGGTTAATGTTACAGGCGGGGAACTGTCCCGCGAAGAGATCAACGAATACATCAAGCGTGCCAACGAGCTGCATCCGGGTACTACCTCTATGGATATAGCCGTTGATGGCGACTATGTCGATATAGATTATCATGTAATGCCCTTTGACCGTATCAGAAGGATCACCGGCTATCTTGTCGGCACTCTTGACCGCTTCAACGATGCCAAGCGTGAGGAAGTAGGCGACCGTGTAAAGCACGGTATATGATCACTGTTTATAGTTTCGGGGGCAGCAGAAATGCTGCCCTTTCATAATACCATATTACAGAAGAAATTGCAAGTGTTCGGAAAAGATTTACAAGTACATATAATAGGCCGCAACTGTAGCCAAATCATTCGGTAAGTAACGCTTATGAGGATAGTCTGCACAAATGAGTCACGGGCAATACCCGGTCTTTGTCCGCCCCCTCTCGAACAAAAGTTACCGAGCCGCAAATCAAACCGACTTGCAGGCAAATCTTAACGAATTGGAAGCGGGCACTGCCCGCCGGCAAATTCTCACTTGACAATTTTGTATTTATATGGTATCATATACATAGTTGATTTTAAGAGCAGACAATGTTGCTAATGCATTAAGGATGGTCATATGATTTGTAAAAATTGTGGGAGCGAGTGCCCCGACGGAAATATATTCTGCGAAAAATGCGGAGCGGAACTTGAATCTTCTGTGCTTCCCGAAAATATAGACTCAAAGGGCAGGATAGTCAATGAGTCCGCAAAGAATAAACAATCCAAACCCAAAGCAGCCCTCAAGCATGAGAAGATACATCTTACAGAAGGGCAGAAAGCAGCCAGGAAAAAGGCACTTAAAACCGGTGGTATAGTAGCTGCCGTGATCGTGGTCATAGCGCTCTTCATGCTTATCTTAAATCTTGTGAATTCAAGCAAGGGCTATGCCTACGCCACGAAAATATCCCTGGGCAGAAATGTAGAGTATGCCGAATCCGAGACCGGCCTCAAATTCTCCAAGAAGTCTGAGAACGGCATGATAAACAGCATGGCAGGATTCGACTATATATACATCTCCGATGAGAAGGTAAGGGTCAGCGGATCAGAGCAGCCGAAGTGGGCGATACTCCTCAATGTTGACAAGGATGAAATGATCACGGACGTTCAGTTCTATGATTTCACCCAGCTCAAGCTCAACTGGAAGGGCAACAAGACCGACTCCAAGCTCACCGAAGAAAGCCTTACCTATGGTATGAGTATAAAGAGCGTGAACAAGACACTTGGTCTCAAGCCCTATTATCTCAAGCGCAGCGTGTCGAATGATTCTGTCTACTGCTACAGATATTATTTCACAGACCCTGATGCAGGCTATGACAGAGCGTTCAACTACTACGTTGACTTTTCCGAGACCGAGCTCACTGTAAGGAACATTTCATACAGCGAGATAGAGTATGCCAAGACCATACTCGATGTCACTACAAATATGCCTGTACCGGAGACGAAATCCGAAAAGGAAGTGTATGACAAGCCCGGCAGCAAGGCTGACGACGAAGGCGAGGGCGATGAGGATACAGACGCTTCATCGGATGAAGCATCTGATGAGTCCTCCGACAATACAGAAGAATGATATATATCCATAGTATCTGATGCGTTCGGATACTATGGATATATTTTTATAATATAAAGACGAGGCGGTCATATGACACGCCTCGTTGTGTTTATATGTATCAGGTCTCGGTGATCTTTCTTCGGTAGGCAAGCGCCGCCTGCTCTGTCTTGTTGTCACCGAATTCATAGTATACACGGTCTTTGAGTGCATCCGGCAGATATTGCTGCCTTACATAGTGATTGGGGTAGTCATGGGGATACAGATAGTTCTGACCCTTCTTGTCGCCGTCACTGTCGGTGTGATTGTTCTGTATCGCACGGGGGAATGTGCCGCAGTCACGCTCACGCACATCTGAAAGCGCAGCATCCATTGCCAGATACGCCGAATTTGATTTCGGGCTCGTCGCAAGAAGCACCACAGCCTGTGCAAGAGGAATGCGCGCCTCGGGAAGCCCAAGCTGCAGTGCACTGTCAACACAAGACTTTACGATAACAGCTGCCATAGGGTAGGCGAGTCCTATGTCCTCCGATGCTATGACAAGCAATCGCCTTGACAGGGATATGATATCTCCTGCCTCGATAAGACGGGCAGCATAGTAAAGTGCCGCATTCTCATCCGAGCCGCGTATGGATTTCTGCAGTCCGGAAAGCGTGTCGTAATGTTCGTCTCCGTCACGGTCATAGCGCATATTGCTGCGCTGTGCCAGAGCCTTTGCGATGTCAAGGTCTATCCTTGCCTTACCGTCGCGCCGCTGTGCGGCAAGAAAGCACAGCTCACATACACTTACCGATTTACGCACATCACCGCCGCATGACATGGCAATATGACGGCATACATCCTTGTCGATGTCAAGCTGTTCACCGCTCTCGCTCGCAAGAATGTCAAATGCACGTTCGCAGGCGGGTATCACATCCTCTGCGGATACCGCCTTGAACTCGAATACCGCACATCTTGACAGTATCGCGCCGTATACATAGAAGTACGGATTTTCGGTAGTCGATGCTATCAGTGTGATAGAACCGTTCTCGATGTATTCAAGAAGTGATTGCTGCTGCTTCTTGTTAAGGTATTGTATCTCATCAAGGTACAGCAGCACTCCGTTTATGCCTGCAAGCGTATTTGTATCGGATATGACTTCCTTTATATCGGCAATGCCTGCGGAAGTGCCGTTGAGCTTGTGCAGCTTCATTCCGGCATTTTCGGCTATGATACGCGCTACTGTGGTCTTGCCCACTCCGGGAGGCCCGTAGAATATCATATTCGGTATATTGCCGGATTCAATGATGCGGCGCAGATACTTGCCCTTTCCGAAAAGATGCTGCTGTCCGACTATCTCATCAATGTTATTCGGTCTTATCCTGTCTGCAAGAGGTGCAGCCATTTCATCACCTACTCCACGATGAATTCGTCATTATCGGTGCTGAGCCTGATGCGTTCAACACTCTCTGCACCGGCAGACAGTATCTTTTCCGCTATCTTGTCTTCAAGCTGCTCGCGAATGACTGTGCGAAGATCTCTCGCACCGAATTTGCCGCCGTATGATCTCTTTGCCAGCAGCCTGAGCACTTCGTCGGTGTATTCAAATCCGATGTTCTTCTCCTTCAGAGGCTCACGCATCTCCTCAAGCATAAGAGCGGCGATCTTGGCGTAGCTTTCCTCGCTGAGAGGATCGAACACGACCACTTCCTCCACACGTCCGATAAACTCGGGACGCAGGAATTCGGATAGTGCCTTTTTTGCCTTGTCTCTCGATATTTCCTCAGCGGTCTTGTTGAAGCCGAGCGATGTGGTCTTATCGGATGAACCCGCATTTGAAGTCATGCAGACTATAGTGTTCTCGAAGTTTATAGACCTGCCCTGTGCATCATTGACCCTGCCTTCATCAAGTATCTGCAGCAGCAGGTTCATGACATCGGGATGAGCTTTTTCTATCTCATCGAAAAGTATTACCGAATAGGGATGACGGCGAACCTTTTCGGTGAGCTGTCCTGCTTCGTCATAGCCCACATATCCCGGAGGCGAGCCGATCAGCCTTGCAACAGTGTGCTTTTCCATATACTCGGTCATATCTATCCTGATAAGAGTATCCGTACCGTCAAACATCTCATCATTGATGACCTTTACAAGCTCGGTCTTTCCGACACCAGTAGGCCCTACAAATATGAAGGATGCGGGTCTGCGTCTCTTATTGAGCTGCACACGGTTTCTCTTTACAGCCTTGCATACAAGTTCAACAGCCTTATCCTGACCGATTATGCGCGCCTTCATCCTGTCTTCAAGAGAGAGCAGCTTCTTATACTCTGTCTCCTGTATCTTGTTTGCGGGGATGCCTGTCCACAGCTCTATCACACGGGACAGATCCTCATCCTCAACGATTATGGACTCTGTAGCCTTGACAGCCTTTTCAAGTTCGTCCTTTTCACGCAGGAGAAGAGAACGCTTTTCGGCAAGCTGCTCATAGTCCGGAGTATCACTGGCTTCTATATCGCCGACTTCCGTCTCAAGACGTGCTACCGCTGTTTCCTTGTCATGCTTTAAAGTAAGCTCCTTGCTCCTGATGCTGCGATTGCCGCATGCTTCATCAAGAAGGTCGATAGCCTTGTCGGGAAGGAAACGATCGGTGATATAGCGCTCAGCAAGGACCGCACAAAGACGTATCTGCTCATCGTTTATCTTAACGTGATGATGTTCCTCGTAGTATTTCCTGATGCCTTTGAGCACTTCGATGGTATCTTCCACAGTAGGCTCATTTACGGTTATAGGCTGGAATCTTCTCTCAAGAGCTGAATCCTTTTCTATATGCTTGCGGTACTCCTTGAAGGTAGTTGCTCCTATGACCTGTACCTCACCTCTTGACAGTGCAGGCTTGAGAAGGTTCGCAGCATTCATGGCAGAGCCTTCGCCTTCGCCCGCTCCCACCAGATTATGTATCTCATCTATGAAAAGTATGATATTGCCTTCACGCTTTACTTCATCGACAAGGCCCTTCATCCTTGCTTCAAACTGTCCTCTGAACTGAGTGCCTGCCACAAGTGCGGTCAGGTCGAGCAAAAATATCTCCTTATCCTGAAGCTGGAAGGGGACATCTCCGTCAACGATGCGCTGTGCAAGTCCCTCTGCTATGGCAGTCTTTCCTACACCCGGCTCACCGATAAGGCAAGGATTGTTCTTCTGACGGCGGCAAAGGATATGTACGGCTCTCGCGATCTCCTTTTCTCTGCCGATTATCCTGTCCATTTTGCCGGCCTTAGCCTTTGCGGTAAGGTCTGTACAGAAATTGTCGAGGAATTTGCGGGACTTCTGCTTTTCGGGGCGTATGCGCTCCTTGCGCTCGCGGATGGTCTTGCCCTCTTCCTTCTTGGGTGAGTCCTCGCCGTTGTTCTGATTATTCTGATTATTATTCCCGAAAAGTGCATTGATGAAATTGGGGAGAGCACTGATGCCGCCCTGCTTGAACATATCCATGTCAAAGTTGTCTCGCATCCCGCTCATCGCATCAGCAAAATCTTCAAGCTCCTCATCGCTGACGCCCATCTGTTCCATGTATTCCTTCACCTGAGGTATGTTTCTCTCCCTTGCACAGACAAGACAGAGACCTTCATTCTTTTTTTCATTCCCCTGCATGGATGTTATGAATACTATTGCTTCTCTCTTATTGCAGTTCGTACAGAGCATCCGTATCGTTCCTTTCAGTCAATAGATCTTATTGTTGGATCAGTATCGAGTATATGTACCGATATATGATCGTGCTGTTTATAACGGTTTCATTGATATGCTCGGTGCCGCCGGTGACAAATATCACCTTTGATATTATGAATGTGCATACCCCTATCAGTACTGCACCGCCAACTGCACCAAGTGCCATACCTATGAGCTTGTCTGCTGTATTGAGTATCGGCAGATTCTTTTTTATCGCCGTTATGATCGCAAAGACAACAGACATCAGGATCTTAAGTACTGTAAATACCGCTATCCATATTATACCGTGAAGTGTACTGAGTGCTGTGGGGCGTATCATCTTTCTTTCGATATAAACAACGGTGTCCATGTATCCCGTCTTTTTACCGTCAAGACCAAGCATATCACATATGAACAGCTCTAT
>JAFPPJ010000278.1 GCA_017410745.1 Oscillospiraceae bacterium | reverse complement strand
CCTTGCCGACTACCGCGATATCCTCGCGGGGAAGACGGCAGTATAGCCATACAGCCCCCTGTCATCCCGACAGGGGGCTGTCTTTCATTTTACTATGACCGTGGTGAAATATCCGCTTTCGGGCGGTATGCTCCGCGTGAGCCTTTCACCCTCAAGGCCGCAGTTCTCCACAGCGTATATCTCCCCGGCAGTCACTGCCGCATGAGCGCCCTTCATTATCACCTTGGTGCCCGCTCTGTCAAGATACTCCGCTATGTCCGCATTATACGCAGGTATGACCGTCAGCACCTCATCGCCCTGCACGAGCGGTATGCCGTGGGCAGCTGCACAGGCGCAGAACGAGGGCACGCCCGCACACATACGGCACTCATAGCCCCTTTGCGCTATCCTGTCGGCGATATATGAGTATGTGGAATACAGCGACACATCCCCGATAGTGAGCATCGCCGCATCCTCCCCAGCCGCAAGGTGTGCTTCTATACTGTCTGCGGCGGCATCCCATGCACTGTGAAGTCTGCCGCTGTCGCCTGTCATTGGCATATCAAGCGGCAATATGGTCTTTCCCGTCATGTCCGCCGCCTGTGCCGCTATGGAATATGCGAGCATTCTGCCGCCCGATGTCCTCGGCGCGGCTATCACTTTGCACCGCTCTATGATGCGTATTGCCTTTACCGTCATGAGCTCCGGGTCGCCCGGGCCTGTGCTCACACCGTAGAATACGCCCTTCATGCCTGCTCCTCCGCACGTGTATACTCAAACCGCGTAAATGTCGCCCTGCCGCCCGTTGTCTCCCTCGAATACAGATACAGGCCGAATCTGCATCCTGTGAAATGCTCGAGCGTAAAGCTCATGCTGTGAGGCACGCCGATGCTCTCCCATTTATCCTCATGCAGCACTGAGAATATGACCTTGCCGGTCATTCCCTCAAACGCCACATCCGCACGAAGTCTGATACTGTCCGTATCGAGCGGAAGATGCGCACATTCCTTTTCTGTCCCGTCCTTTTCACGCATCACCGCATAATATCTGCCGTTCTCCCGTGTGATGCCTGCAAGGGCATAGCCGCCTATCAGCAGGCAAATTCCTGCGGTATCGCCGTCATTCATCTCCGATGCATCCACCGTGACCTCCGCACTGCACCCGGGCAGCACGGTGCGCTGTGTGATTGTGTTATGCGCACAGACGACAGTATCCGCAGTCCTGTCGGATATGATGCGGTATGCACCGCCGCCTGTCTCATAGTATCCCTCATGGGGCTCATGGTTGAACTGCCATACTTTCCCGAGCAGAGGGGATGTGAAGTCATCGCTGCCGTACAGCGGCGAATACTCATATCCCGGACGTGTGGAGACATTCTCGATATCCCGTGTGACCTTGCCGTACACGGGATAGCCGTGCTCATTCCATGTGACGGGTACGAGCACGGGCACTCTGCCCACCGCTCCCCTGTCCTGGAACACCATAGAGTACCATCTGCCGTCGGGGGTATCCACCACGCCGCCCTGTGCATTGCCGCTGTGCAGGGAGTCAAGGTCGGACATCATCACATCGCCGCCCGCCCATACACCGTCAAGGTCGTCGGTCACAAAGCACGCCTGTGTCCTGTACCATTCCCACGGCTTTGAATGTATGAGGAACAGCACATATCTGCCGTTTATCTTATAGATATGCGAGCCCTCATAGCCCAAAAACGACGCAGGGGCATCCCTGACTATGATCCTGTCCCTGCCGCCTTCAAGCGGCGCGGAAAGGTCTGCTCTTAGCTCTGTCAGATGTATGTCCGTGTTGCCGTACACGATATACACCCTGCCGTCATCGTCGAACAGCAGCGACGGATCGTGATATATCCCTTCGATATACCGTTTCTCCCAGGGCCCTTCTATATCGTCGGCTGTGAACAGGAACGTCCTGTCCCATTCATGTGCGATGAACACCGCATAGAACCTGCCCTCGTGATACCGCAGTGATGCCGCCCACATCCCATGTCCGTATATGTTCTCATCGCCCTCGAGCCGCTCCCCCGGGGTATGCTCGAGGGTATCATAGATATACGAGCATATCTCCCAGTTTATCAGGTCATAGGAGCGCAGTATCTGCCCGCCCGGGAAGAAATGCATCGTGGTGCTTATCATGTAGTATGTATCGCCCACACGGATGATATCGGGATCGGGGAAGTCCATACCTGTTATCGGGTTCATATCGTCCCTCCTGTCTTAAAAATCACCGGCAGGATGCCTGCCGGTGATGCATTGCGCTGATCAGTTTATCGTGCAGTACATGAAGTACTTGTATCCGAGAGGATTGCTGAAGAAGCCGCTGACATTGTTCTTGAGCATATATATGTCGGTGTAGAAATATATCGGCGTGATGCAGCCTGTCTGCATGAGCATATCCTCTGCCTTGTGCATGAGGGCATAGCGGGTATTCTCATCGGTGCAGGACTTGATCTGAGCCAGAAGAGCATCATATGTCTGAGCCCATGTGCCGTTCTCTACCTTGAGGTCGATGCCAAGATCGGTGCAGTCTATGCTGTATGCAGCCACGTTGGCATTGTCGCCCTTGCCGTACTGTACGTCATTGTTGCCGGAGCTTGTAGTCCACATATCAAGGAAGGATATGGGATCGTTGAAGTCTGCGAGCCAGCCGTTTCTTGCGATGGTGTAGTCACCGTTCTTACGGGTCTCAAGGAAGGTGTTCCACTCCTGGTTCTCAAGGCTCATGTTGCAGCCCACGCTGCCGAAGATGCCCTGTATGTTCTCAGCTATTGCCTTGTGACCCTCGCTGGTGTTGTAGAGGTATACCATAGAGGGGATGTCAGTGAACTTGCCGGAAGCATCGTCATAGGTGTAATACTTCTTGAGGGTGTCTATCGCCTTGTTCCAGTTGTCCTGATATGCGCCTGCGCTCACGTCAAAGTAGCCGGGGAAGCTGTTGCCGCCTGCCTTCTCGTAGAACTGAGAGCCGTCTGCATCGGTAAGACCCATTGCCACGAATGAAGATGCAGGCACCTGTCCGCCCTGGGCAATGTTCTCAACGATATAGTTACGGTCGATGATAAGAGCCATTGCGCGGCGTATCTCAGCCTCGGCATCTGCCTTCTCCTTGCCTGTGAGAGTGCTTGAAGCGGGAAGGAGCGGGGTGTTGATGTTCCAGCATACATAGTATGTGCCGAGCTGACCTGTTACAGTATACTCATCGGGGTACTTGCTCTTGAGGCTTGCCATCTCATTGGTGGGAACTTCGTCGATGAGCTGCCAGCTGCCGTTCTCGAAGTTGGTGAGCATATTGTTGGCATCATCGGAGAGATAGAAGTTTATCTTGTCCATCTTTATCTTGTCAGCATCAACATAGTTGGGGTTCTTCTCGATGGTTATCATGCTGTTG
>JAFPPJ010000277.1 GCA_017410745.1 Oscillospiraceae bacterium | reverse complement strand
TATCTATCACTGTCAACCGCAGTGATTTTTGCGATTGTATTCGATATGGTCATGATGGTGCTTTGTTTTCTTCGTCATGATACCGACAAGTGCTATCCCTATCTTGCGCAGATACTCGTAATTTGTGCAGGTTTTGGCTTAGCCGCATTAGGGAACAAGGAACCGCATTTGCCGACCACCATATCCGGCAGGAGCATTGATCCTGATGTAAGCCCCAAAGCCTTTGCGAAAAGAGTATTATCATGCCTTGTCGATTCTGCAGTGACCGCTGCGGCAATAACCGGCTTTGAGATATATGATGCCGGCGGGATCAGCAGTCAGACGATATACGACGGCATTATCATGCTCGTGATATTTATGATAATAGATATCATTGTCTGCGAGATAAGGGTAAAACGCTGGCGCAGATTTCAGGCACAGCTCGATGCAGATGAGAATGATCTTGACTGATCATATCTGATATGGGGAGCCGTCTTTCATATGTCATGGGAGAAGTTATGTGAAATTTTTATAACATATTGACAAAAGGCTGATAACGTGCTAATATATTTAAAAATAACAAGGAGGTATGACCCATGTTTGTACAATATCCTCTCCCTTATGCATTTGATGCACTTGCACCGCATATCGATGCCCTCACCGTTGAGACTCATTACGGCAAGCACCATGCTGCTTACACAGCAGCCTTCAACAAGGCAGCAGAAGACGCAGGCCTTGCAGACAAGACCGCAGAAGAGATACTTACTTCTCTTGACAGCGTAAGCGACCCTGCTCTGAAGAATGCCCTGAGAAACAACGGCGGCGGCTTCTATAACCATAATCTCTATTTTGAGCAGCTTTCACCCACACCCGCATCTGCTCCCACAGGCAAGCTTGCTGAGGCTATTGATTCTGCTTTCGGCAGCTTTGATGTCCTCAAGGAAAAGCTCTCAGCTGCATCGGTAGGACAGTTCGGTTCAGGCTGGGGCTGGCTCGTTGCGGACGCTTCGGGCAAGCTGAGCATAATATCTACCGCTAATCAGGATACGCCCATCACCCTCGGCCTTACTCCGATCGTTGCCGTAGACGTATGGGAACACGCATATTATCTTGGTTATAAGAATCTTCGTGCAGCATATGTCAAGGAGCTTTTCGCAGTAATCGACTGGAATGTTGCAGCACACAGATATGAGGATGCGATCAGTTGAGAGTAAAGAGTATATTTGCAGCACTTCTGCTGACAGCCTGTTCTGCGGGGAATGTACAGCAGACACCCGCGGAGACAGCGCCTACTGTTACTGCAGAGCAGACAGTCTCATCCACAGTACAGGAGGAGACTGCCGAGACTACTGCAGCTGAGGTGCCGAATGAGCCTGTTGATATCACAGAAGGTCTCACCGATGCGATGTATTCGCGTGCGCTGATATCCAAAGGCAATATGGCACGCCTTGCCAAGGCGATGAAAAAGTCTGCCGAAGGAGAAAGCATAACCATCGGCGTTATCGGTGGCTCGATAACACAGGGCAGTTGTGCGTCTACATATAATAACTGTTATGCTAATCTGTTCTATGAATACTGGGCCCAGAAATTCCCCTCATCAGAAGTATCCTTCGTGAATGCAGGAATCGGCGGGACAAACTCATATCTTGGAGTACACAGGGCTGATGAACAGCTTCTTGACTATAAGCCCGATGTCGTGATAGTTGAGTTTTCTGTGAACGACACAGACCGTCTCATGAACAAATATTCCTATGACAGTCTGGTACGGAAGATACTTAGCTGCGATAACGAGCCTGCCGTGATACTGCTGTTCACCACACAGGAGAACGGAACGAGCCTATGGGAAACTCACAAGGAGATAGGCGATGCCTATGATCTCCCGATGCTCAGCTACCGCGAGGCGGTATTCCCAGAGGTGTCTGCCGGTACTGTCAACTGGAAGGATATATCTCCGGACAATATCCATCCAAACGATATAGGACATATGCTGATAGGCCAGATAATATCACGGTATCTTGACAGCGTATACGATGATCTTGACAATATCGACACTTCCGACACGGCATTAACCGCAAAGGCATATACCGCAGATTATTACAGGGATGCGAAGATGTACAGTGCGAAGGAGATAGAGCCGCAGGAGATATCGGGCTTTGAGATCGGCACTAACAGTGTTTACCCACAGCTTTTCCCCGATAATTTTGTTACAGAAGGCGAAGGCAGGATCGTATTTGAAACAGACTGCTCATGCCTGGGATTCTTCTTCCTCAAGCAGACCGATGGAAACGGCGGCAAATACGATGTATATGTTGACGGCAAACGAAAGGGCGTGCTTGATGCGGACTTTTCTGGCGGGTGGGGCACATACGGCGAGACACAGCAGGTGCTCATAGGCAAGGAAAAGGAACATCATGTGATAGAAGTAAAGCTTTCGGAAGGAAGCGAGAAGACCGCACTTACCATACTTGGAATAATGCAGAGCTGATACAGGGCTCCGGATAGTTACATTCTAAAAAGAATCGTATATGATCCGGAGCTTTTTGCTTTTTTTCTGCAACCTTTCATGTAGTATGAGCGATTATATATATGAAAGGTCATGATGAGCACTGCAGAAAGGGAGTG
>JAFPPJ010000276.1 GCA_017410745.1 Oscillospiraceae bacterium | reverse complement strand
GGAATTATAATTTCTTCTGATACCACAAAAGGTCATACCACCTGTCAAACTTTTTGCCGACGGTCTTCATATGCGCCACCTGCGTATACCCTTTGCTGATATGGAACCTGCTGCTGTCGTGAGAAAGATATTTATCCTCTGTTTCACACGAGGCAACTCCGGCAAGCAGGTTGATTATTCCCTGTTCTTTAAGTCTTTTCTCCAATTCATCATAAAGAAGGCTTCCTATTCCCTTCCTGCGATGATCTTTATCAACATAGATCGAGGTCGCTGCTGTCCAGTCATAAGCCTGTCTCGTGCTGTATGCTCCTGCATATGCATAGCCGACGATAATGTCTTCAATAGTGCAGACGAGGTAAGGATATTTCATCGTTGTTTTTATTATCCGTTCCCTGAATTCTTCAATTGACGGGACTTTATATTCAAATGAAACTGCCGTGTTCAGGACATAGTGCGAGTAGATCTGAACAAGTCTTTCTGCATCATCGGGGTGCGCATTCCGTATTACCGCTTCACTCATAAAATCAACTCCTTGATGTGTTATTCAGCAATAAAAGCAGTATTATTATATCATATATTTCAGAAATAATCAAGGACTCTTTATTGTATGTATTAAGAAGGGTTGAAAATATGAACATTATAACATGGTGTCCCGAATGCATAAGCGGCTGCAAATCTTTGATCTGCAGCCGCTTATGCCGGTGACCGGAATTAATAACTGTTATTCATTGATCTTCGCTCTTATGATCTTGCGCGATGCTGTCTTGATGAATTCCCTGTCACGGAATATGACATTTATGATGCGCTTTGCCGGCGGGAATTTGCTGTTCACACGTTCTATCTCTGCTCTTATCTCTGCCTGTATATCATCTGAAGGATAGTCCGGGTCGGGGAATACCTGAGCTGTTATCTGTTCATTTTCGGAATATACAACTATCTCTTTTATGGGAGCAAACAGGGCAAATTGGTTTTCAAGCTCCTCGGGGGAGACATTCTCTCCGTTGGAAAGTATGATAAGATTCTTCTTTCTTCCCGTTATATAAAGATATCCGTCCTCGTCGGTGTGTCCCAAGTCGCCTGTCATGAGCCAGCCGTCGGGAGTGAGGGAGTTTGCTGTTTCTGCGGGATCCTTGTAATATCCCTTCATCACAGAAGGGCTTTTTGCCCATATCTCGCCGTCAACGATCTTTACCTCACAGCCTTTGACGATCTTTCCTACAGAATCGGGCTTGGGACAGTTCAGTATCCCCGTGCATATACGCGGGGAACACTCGGTCATTCCGTAGCCCTGCGCGATAGGTATCCCGAATTCTTCATAACCTCTGATGATATCGGGGCTGAGATATGCGCCGCCGCTGAAAATGGCGATGAAGTTCTCTCCGAAAGTCTCTTTTGCGATAAGTCTCTTGTCGGGTATCTTCTTTGCTGCCATTTGCATTTTTCCGAGTATTGTCGCCGCTATCATCGGAACAAAGGTGGAATAATTGGGCTCGAACAGCTTCAGATTGCGGGCGATGTGCATGAGGTTGTCATTGATGCATACCGTCACACCGTTCCACAGACTGTGAAGTATATCAAGTGTAAGGCAGTATACATGGTGTATCGGCAGTACGGTCAGCAGCTTTTTGCCGTGATAGTCGTCCTCGGGGCAGCAGGTGGTATTGTCGATAAGATTTCCGTGGGAGAGCATAACGCCCTTGCTTTTTCCGGTGGTGCCGGAAGTGAAGAGTATAGCTGCGGTATCATCTTTGTTTACACAGGCGGAGGGCTTTCTGCCTGTATTCTCCGAAACTATCTCCTCCAGTGAAAGCATATCCTCATACTTTTTGTCAAGATGTATGAAGTATCTTACCTTGGGGCAGCGCTCTCTGAACAGTTCCATATCCTTGATATGTCTGTCATCTATGAACAGCGCTTCACTGTCGGAACGGTCTATCTCGTCGGCGATATTTTCGGTGCTGTTGGTCGTGTCTACAGGTACGGATACATTGCCGCTGCACTGCACGCCGAACCACGCGGTCAGATATTCGCGGGATGTGGTGCCGACTACTGCGATATGGGTCCTGTGGTCAAAGTGTTCGCCTATCCATGATGCAAGCGCATCACATCTCCGGCGGAATTCACGGAAACTC
>JAFPPJ010000275.1 GCA_017410745.1 Oscillospiraceae bacterium | reverse complement strand
GCCGATAAAGGATTCGGAGTTCTATGCCTTCTGCTGGAAAAACGGCGACAATCTCGTACTGTCACCGGTGGAGCATACCTCATCGCAGATGGAGAATGAGTATACCGGCGCATCCTTCATGGGCGGGTATTTCACATCGGAAGGAAGTACACTTGCGGATGCAGCAGAGTACGATATGTCATACCGTATAGACAGTGCCGATCTCTTTAACACAGCCATATTCAGCAGGATACATCCACTCGCTGTATATAAGGTATGGACAGACTCCGATGGCCAGGTCTATGCGATAGAGGAAGCCGACACAGCATTCTACGGCGCGTACCGCTTCGAGTCCGTCACTCTCCCCTATTCGTATGACGGCACGGTGTTCCGCTATGGCGAGACAGACTATGACCTGCATGAGATGGGCTATTTTGCGAACGCCATCATGGACTGTCAGACCGTGGGCGACAAGATATTGATAGAGGGGCATATAAACCCGCACAAGAGCGAGTATCTCATATTTGACACCGCCTCCTGCGACTTCCGCCCTATCTACGGCTGCGATCTCATATGGAAGGACGATGACCTGTATACTGCCGTCTACTCCGATTACAACTGCATACTCAGTCTCAGCGGAGCGGTACTGTATAACGGCGACAGCGAAATACTCGAGATGAGCTTCACCGATGACGGCAATATCGCATATTCCTGCGAGGACGGCAGCGAGGGTACGATAGACCGCAGCGACGATCCCGACCGTGCGCTCTATGCATATGAGGACTACCTCAGTATGCCCTGCGCTTCAAGGTGGATGAAATTCATGGAGTATGCCCCCGCAAACTCGGCAATGTTCATTATCACCTCACCCGGCACATATATGTCACAGCATCTGGGCTATGAGCACGATCCCGAGACGATAGCCGCAGTATCGCTGGCAAACGGCGCAAAGGTGCGCCTTGACAGCGGGACTCTCGGCGATGACATGATATGGCAGAACAGCGAGCACGGCGATGAATACACCTTTGACAAGGGCATGGTACGGATGTGGGAAACGCCCATACCCGAAGGCGTGCCGTCAAAATATGTATATATGTATACCCCCGACTACAGTGTGAACTGGAATGTCTGCACCATATCGGGTATGACCGGTCAGAAGAGCTGCTTTGTACAGATAGAAGCAATGGGCTGATGCGGAGGTAAATGCGATGTTCAGTCTGATGTATCCCAAGGGGAAGGACAGCTTCCGACAGCTTTCCCCCGTGACGTGCCATGATCTGGGCATTGACACGGTATGTAAGGCTCTCACCGACGACAGAGAGGAACAGCGGCTGATACACGGCTTCCTCTCGGAAATGTCCGCCGACCCATATACAGCGCAGTACCGTCACGGCGTATTCTCGGATATAATGCGCCTGCCGGAGCTCAGGTCAGGCATGACGGCTCTGTTCGATAAGCTCGAATACCTCAGCGACTACGGCATGATGAAGAAGAACTCGGGCGAGCGGCTCGGAATATGGTATCTGCTCCACCGTCTCGAGGAGCTCAACAGCTACATCGAATGTGTGGAAGCCATGCGGGATATACTCTCGGAGCAGGATATACGCTCGGACGGGCTCACAGCCCTGCGGGAGCATGTGAACTCCTTGTACGAGGAGCAGTTCTTTGCGGAGATGAAGAAGGACATATCCGCACTTCGCATGAAGACCTCGGATATACGCTCGGTCACCCTTGGCATAAACCTCAATGAACGCTTCGAGGCGGTCAGCATGGGACTTGTCTCGGTCAACAGCAAGCACTACAAGAGATCGGGCATAGTCGGAGCATTCTCCGATGCCGTTGCAGGCGACAGGATAAACAGCGACATAGACAAGAACAATGATATGCACTATCATCTTGTGGGCTCGCTCATCGACGAAGAGGTCAGCGGCTTTGAAAAGGTGATACCCTTCCGCCGCTCCACCCTTGTATCAGTGCCCGACGGCGACGGCATGAAGAGCTCCACCTATCACCTCAACGAGGTAATGAACCGCATGATAGACAGACTTGTCAAGAGCCTGTCCGAGACACTGTCAAAGTATGTGAACATCGCAGTCATGGACATACGGGCGCTTATCCCGGAATTTGTCTTTTTCATCAGGTTTGCGGAATTTACCGAAAGCAGCCGAAGCAAGGGATATGCGTTCTGTGACCCGGAGACGGGCGATATCCCGATGGATGCGAGGGGCTTCTACAATCTCCGCCTTGCGGTGAGCGTAGAAGACAACATCGTTCCCAATGACCTTGTCTTTGACAGCGAGCACACCATATACATCCTCACGGGTGCCAACAGAGGCGGCAAGACTACGCTGACACAGGCGGTGGGGCTGCTGTTCCTGCTTGCACAGGGCGGCGTATGTGTCCCTGCGGAAAGCTTCGTATATACCCCTGTTGACTGTATATATACCCACTTCCCCGCAGACGAGGACAAGACTATGGATCTGGGCAGACTTGGCGAGGAATGTGTCCGCTTCAAGGAGATATACACCAACTGCACGGACAAAAGCCTGATACTTCTCAATGAGACTTTCTCCACTACCTCCTTCGAGGAGGGCTACTATATCGCCCGCGACTCCGTTAAGGCGCTGCTTCTCAAAGGCACACGCACAATATACAACACGCATATGCACAAGCTCGCGGCGGATGCGGACGCACTCGGCACAGACACAGCAAAGGCAGCATCGCTGGTGGTGCGCACCGAGAACGGCAGCCGTTCGTTCAGGGCGGTGGTCGCACCTCCGGAGGGAATGTCCTTTGCACGGGACATCGCCGAAAAGTACGGCGTCACCTACGAAATGCTTACGGGAGGGACATAAATGAAGCTATGTGTTATCTTCCCCGGAATGGGCTATACCTGCGAAAGGCCGCTGCTTGCGGGAGCGGCAGAGCTTGCCCGTGAGGCAGGCTATGAAGTCATCCCTCTCACCTTCACGGGACTGATGAAGGGCGACAAGAAGGATCTGTCCCCCGAGACCACCTCACAGGCATTTGTGCAGGCGGCAGAGGCACTGTCCGGCGTGAACTTCGCCGCCTATGAGCGTGTGGTATTCATCGGGAAAAGCATCGGCACGATGGTATGCACCGCATACAGCGAATCACGCCGCCTTGATGTACAGCATATACTGTTCACCCCGCTAAAGGGAACCTTCGACTATACAGCCAGCAACGCCTGTGCCTTTCACGGCACGAAAGACCCGTGGGCACCCACTGCCGCTATAAAGCGTCTGTGTGCCGAAAAGGGCGTGAAGCTGTATCTTTACCCCGGAGCGAACCATTCGCTCATCACGGGCGATGAAGAGACCGATGCCCGCTATCAGGCGGACGCGATGGAGAAGGCCGCCGCTGTACTTATATAATGGAAGTTACACAAAACCCCTGCCCTCATTGAGGGCAGGGGTCAGTTTTATGTCTTATAGTCTTCGGATATTTCGTCCGATATGCAGAGTTCTCGCCTGCCGAGCAGCACCGCAAGTGCCAGCAGCCCGATGAATACCGAAGTTACCGCAGTCACGCCGAGATGGACGCCCGTAGGGATCACACCGCCCATGGTGTTTACCGCATCCACCGTGTAGTCGGCACTGAGCTTTTCTATCACGATGCCTGCAGAGCCGTCGTTATTGTCGCCCTTGTTCTCCGGGTCGGTGTATGCCTTGTAGGACAGGGTGTAGCCCTTGTC
>JAFPPJ010000274.1 GCA_017410745.1 Oscillospiraceae bacterium | reverse complement strand
GTAAAAAATGGTATAATATTATGTTGACTGAATTATCATGGAGGATAGCTTTATGAGTTATGTTTCGCTGAAAAACGTATACAAGCGTTATCATATGGGAGAGGTCACCATAACTGCAAGTGACAATATCTCCTTTAGCATAGACAAGGGCGAGTTCGTGGTCATCACGGGAGAATCGGGTGCGGGCAAGACCACCGTGCTAAATCTCCTCGGCGGCATGGATCGCTGTGACGAAGGCCATATCATAGTAGACGGCAGGGACATCGCAGGACTTAAACCTCGTGAACTGACTGCCTATCGCAGATATGACATAGGCTTCGTGTTCCAGTTCTATAATCTTGTGCAGAATCTGACCGCTAAGGAGAATGTAGAGCTTGCTTCGCAGATATGCAAGAACAGCCTTGACCCGGTGGAGACGCTGAAAAGAGTGGGTCTTGAGGACAGGATGGACAACTTCCCGGCACAGCTTTCGGGCGGTGAACAGCAGAGAGTATCAATTGCAAGAGCCATCGCAAAATCTCCAAAGCTGCTGCTTTGCGATGAGCCTACGGGAGCGCTTGACTACAATACGGGCAAGAATATACTCAAGCTCCTGCAGGACTGCTGCAGGGAGCATGGCATGACAGTGGTAGTCATTACCCATAATCAGGCTATAACGCCTGTGGCTGACAGGGTGATACGCCTGAAGAACAGCCGTGTATCAAAAATAATGCTCAACCCGTCACCTGTATCGGTAGAGCAGATAGAGTGGTAAACGGATATGTCAAGACTATTCCTTAATTCATTCAGGGGAGTATGGCGCACATTCGGCAGATTTCTTGCGATAGTCGCTATAATCGCCATAAGCTGTGCGTTCTATTCGGGCATAAAATGTGCTGCGCCTCAGATGAAGACAGCTGCGTGGGAGCATATCAATGCCTCGCATATGTCCGATGTATCTGTGCGTTCCACTCTCGGATTCACAGAAGATGATCTGACATACATACTCACCACAAAGAGAGTATTCAGCAGGGGATATGCGTCCTGCAGCGCAGATGTGCTCACATCAGGACTGCGCGGCGACTGTGTTATACATCTCATGACATATGACCCAAAGCGTGACATGGATATCCCTGTGATAACGGAGGGTCGTGCTCCGCTTTCGGCAAATGAGATACTTGTGGATGCAAGGCAGAGCGAAGACCTGAAGCTTTCCGTAGGCGACACGGTGGTGATGACTTCCGGTGACGGTGATATCTCCGATATGCTCAACGTCACGGAGTTTACCGTGGTAGGCCGTGCATCCTCTCCGCTGTATCCCACAGACAAGCGCGGCACTTCGCAGATAGGCACGGGCGAGGTCACCGCATTTGCCTATGTACTTCCGGATGCGTTCAGCTACGATGTGTATACCGAGATATTCCTTGAGGTAAAGGGCACGGATGAATGTGCGCCTTTCTCGAAGGAATACGATGAGCTTATCGCTGAAGCGGCAGACGAGCTTGAAAAGAGCAAGCAGGCGCTTATCGACCGCAGAAGGGACAAGATACGCGCAGATGCAGACGTGGAACTGTCCGAAGCAAGAGAGAAGCTCAATGCCGCAAAGAAGGAATACGAGGACGGCAATGCGGAGTATCTCGAGTTCCTTGATTCCTACAACAAGGCTAAGGAACTGCTCGATTCACAGAAGGGCGAGCTGTTTGAATATACGGGCGACCGTGATGAAGCGATACATCAGCTCGACCTCAGGGAATCACAGATGAATGAACTTGCAGCCACCTACAATTCGGTGGAGGATATTCTGGCAAGATACGCTGATACATATGAACAGACCGTACCCGCAGATGTGCTCGCAGAACTCACGAGGATACAGGATCTGTATATGGTCAATTCCGTGGATGCGAACATAAAGGATCTGCTTGCCGTATACATCATCACAGATCCTGTCACAGACGGGCAGACCCGTGAGACTGCAAGACAGGCTATAGTATCTGTGAATGAACAGGTAAGGAATGCCGCATGGTCGGAGATAGGCACGATAAAGACTCAGCGTGATGCCATAAAGGAACAGTCGGGCGAAATGACCAGTGCGGGCACCGATCTTATCACGGGACAGCATAAGCTGAGCGAAGCCAAGAAGAAGCTCGATGAGGCTCAGGTAGAGCTTGAGGAAGGGCAGAAGAAGCTGCTCGATGCTGAGACTGAACTGTACAAGGCGGAGGCCGAGCTTGAGGAATCGCTGTCTGACGGCAGGATATACGTTGCCGACAGGAACAGCTATGACCCCGATCCCATGTCATACGGCGAAGACTGTGACAGAGTGGCAAGGATAGCGGATGTATTCCCGGTATTCTTTGTACTGCTCGCAGCGCTCGTATGCTGTGCTACCATGACAAGGATGGTGGAGGAGCAGCGCACGGAGGCAGGTACGCTCAAGGCGCTCGGCATACCCTCTGCTGCGATAATAATGCAGTATGTGCTCTATGCTGCTGCGGCAAGTGCCATAGGATGTGCCATTGGTCTTGCAGTGGGATTCAGGACTATCCCGAAGGTATTGTTCAGATGCTATGAGACAATGTACCGTTATCCCGGATTTGAGCCGGTATTCAACAAGGATATCGCAGTAGGCTGCATTGCGGCAGCGCTGCTGTGTACTATACTGTCCGCACTTTATGCAGCGCTCAGGGAGCTTTACGGTATGCCCGCTGAACTTATAAGACCCAAGGCGCCGAGAAGCGGTAAGCGCATACTGCTCGAAAGATCGGCTGTATGGGAGCATCTTCCGTTTCTGCAGAAGGTGTCGTTCAGGAACCTCCTCAGATATAAGAGCCGCTTCTTCCTTATGGTGACGGGCATAGGCGGATGCACCGCACTGCTCCTCACGGGATTCGGCCTCAAATACTCCATATCAGAGGTGCTTGACAGGCAATACGGAGATATATTCCAGTTCGACGTGCTGGTATCGCTTGACGAAAAGATATCCCTCGAAGAGCAGACTGCGCTGAATGATGCCATAAGGACGATTGACGGATATATAGACCATGTATATGCCGTATCCGAAAAGCGCCGTGTCAAATACGGCGAGAAGGCACTCGAGGCAAATATATTCTGTGTGACCAATGCATCTGTAACGAG
>JAFPPJ010000273.1 GCA_017410745.1 Oscillospiraceae bacterium | reverse complement strand
CCCTGAGCAGCCTCTCTGTGCTCTCCCTGTCCTCGGGCTCATCGAACATCACCACTGTACGGGGTATCTCCCTGCCGCTGCCGTAGTACTGGGTGATGAATTCCTCCGCCACAGAGGACAGTCCCTCGCCCGACACCGCAAATTCCTCGCCCAGGAAATATTCCGCACGGTCGGCAAGCCTGCCGCCGCGGTACATTATCACCGCTGCACATATCTCGCCGCCCATCCTTGCGATCGCAGCCGCATCCGTATCGGGCAGCCCCTCCTCTATGATGGTCTGTCCGTCTGCCGCACGCTTCACGGCATTTATGCGGTCGCGCATCATCGCCGCCCGCTCGAAGTCGAGCGCCTCGGCGTACTCGTTCATCTTCTGCGTCATGCGCTCCACCGACTGCGCGGAGCCGTTCCTGATATAGTCCGCCGCCTCTGCGATGATGCCGTTGTATTCCTCCTCGGATATCTTACCGCGGCATACCCCCATGCACTGACCTATGTGGTAGTTGAGACAGGGGCGGGTCTTGCCTATGTCCCGGGGAAAGACCTTCTTGCAGGTGGGGAGCTTGTATACGCGGTTCACCTCATCCGCCGTGCGCCTTGCCACAAAGGAGGAGGTATACGGGCCTATGTGCGTGCCGCTCTCCTGCTTCTGCAGCACTCCCGTGATGCGGGGATAGGGCGGCTCGGATATATGTATGTAGCTGTAGCCCTTGTCGTCCTTGAGCAGTATATTGTACTTGGGGCGGTGCTGCTTTATCATGGAGCATTCGAGCACGAGCGCTTCGTATTCGGACTTGGTGACGATAAAGTCGTAGTCGTACACATTCGCCACCATCGCGGCTACCTTGGGTGTATGGTCGGGGGTGCGCGCAAAATAGGAGGACACACGGTTGCGAAGGTTCTTCGCCTTGCCGATGTATATTATCCCGCCGCTCTCGTCCTTCATCTGGTATACCCCCGGCGATGTGGTCAGCAGAGCGGTCTTCTCCCTAAGATAATCAAGTCTCGGATTCATATATTCCTATAAATTCATCGGGTGTTACAGCGCGTACCGCACTTCCCGCAAAGTCCTTTATGTTTCTTGTTACGATGTATTCGGCACCGCATCGTTCTGCCTGTACCATCTGTATCGCATCTTCAAGATCATGTGTCATCATATTCGCAGCAAAAATGATATCTCTCCGTGAAAGCTCCGATATATCAAACAGGAGCGACAAATTGTCCACAAGATCACGCGTCTTTTTAGGATTGAGTTCTTTTCGCATGATATAGACGATATTTGGGACAGATAACGCAGAAATATATCCAATTATCTTAGTGGTACGGCATAGTTCCCATACCTTCCATGATATGTCTGCAAAACCTTTTCTTTCCTCAAGCACATCAATTATCACATTTGTATCTATCCATACTTTCACGTTTCTCTATCCTTTCAGCATGCATCTCATCCTCATCGTAATTTCCTTTGAGAATGCCTCTCATAGCCTTCATCGTATCGAGCGGCAATCGTTCTGCCCCTATCAGCTTTGCGGCTTTGCCATTGAAAGTTATGGTTATCTCTTCGCCGTTCTGCGCCATTTCAAAATACTTTATAAAATCATTCTGTACATCTGCTGCTGTAGCTGTGATCATGTTTATCCCCCTTTCTATATCTTATCGGCTCGCTGCAAGATCCATTTCCTGTATTATATCATATTATGTGAGCAAATACAAGTGATACGTCAAATTCCTGTGACCGTACATATGCATCATAGCCAAAGGTGGGTGCAGGCTCAGCCTGCTTATAGCATATATCCGGCAACCTCAATAACTGCTCCTGTTCTCTTCGACATGATAT
>JAFPPJ010000272.1 GCA_017410745.1 Oscillospiraceae bacterium | reverse complement strand
TATAATCTGAAACTGTCAGGAGACAACAGAGAAAATCAGGAAAGAACAGGAAAGAGAGAGTACCATGACACACTTCATTTCACTTCGCATACCCTTCGCACGATGTTGTGAGTTCCGAATGTCACGAATGTGATGGACACAGGACTGTAAACACCGAACGAAAGGAAGATCAATATGAAAACAAAGACAAATCTTAATATATTCGCAGCGCTGGGACTTGCACTGACACTTGCATCCTGCGCTACCGCAAATGCAGCCTCCGGCGGCGGCACACCCGCACCGCAGAGCGAGCCGCAGACAGAGATACAGGAGACACAGGACACCAAAGCAGAGGAGACCGCACAGGAGACAGAGGCACAGACAGAGAAGAAATATGACAACGTTACTGTAAGGCTCGGCATCATGGGCGGCAGCGATGAGGTAGTATGGGATCCGATAGTCGCTGAGTTTGCAGAGAAGGGCGTGAACATCGAGTATGTTTACTTCTCCGATTACACCCAGCCCAATGCAGCACTTGATGCAGGCGATATAGACCTCAACTCCTTCCAGCATTATGCATATCTTGGCAACGAAAAGGAAAAGTTCGGATATGACATAGATGCCATAGGCGATACGCTCATCACTGCACTCAACGTCTACTCCACAAGAGTATCGTCCGTAGATGAGATACCCGAGGACGGCAGGATAGCGATACCCAATGACGCAGTGAACGGCGGCAGAGCGCTCAATGTCCTTCAGGCAGCAGGCATAATAAAGATAGAAGACGGCAAGGATCTCACTCCTACCGTGGCAGATATAGCCGAGAACCCCAAGAACATCGAGATCGTGGAGGTGGATGCATCCCAGACCGCGAGCCTTCTCCCCGATGTGGATGCAGCAGTCATAAACGGCGGCTTCGCACTTGATGCAGGCCTCTCACCCATAAACGACGCTATATTCCACGATGACCCGTCCTTCTACAAGACCAACTCCTATGTGAACATCATAGCAGCTCGCACCGCAGACAAGGACAATGAGCTCTACAAGGAGATAGTAAAGGGCTACCAGACAGACCGCACCAAGGAAATATATGCAAATGACTTCCAGGGACTTTACATAGCAGCATGGGACAGAGAGCAGCCGGCAGAGGGTACTCCCGAGATAACCGAACGCACCACCGTCAAGCTCGGCATCATGGGCGGCAGCGATGAGGAGATATGGGATCCCGTAAAGGCAGAGGTAGCAAAGCAGGGCATAGACATAGAGTATGTGTTCTTCACCGACTACACCCAGCCCAATGCAGCACTTGCAAACGGCGACATCGACCTCAACGCATTCCAGCACTATGCATACCTCAATGACGAAAAGGCAAACTTCGGCTATGACATCGAATCCATTGGCGACACATACATCACAGCGCTCAACCTCTATTCCACCAAGCACAAGAGCGTAGACGAGATACCCGAGGGCGGCACCATAGCGATACCCAACGATGCAGTCAACGGCGGCAGAGCACTTCGCATAATACAGGCATCCGGCCTTATCAAGCTTGCCGATGACGACAACCTCACACCCACCGTATCCGATATCGCAGAGAACCCGAAGAATATAAACTTCGTTGAAGTGGACGCATCCCAGACCGTAACGCTTCTTGCAGATGCGGATGCAGCAGTGGCAAACAGCGAGTTCATAGTTGATGCAGGCTTTGCGCCCAGAGATATCGCGATATTCATCGACGACCCCTCATTCTACAAGACCAACAACTATGTCAATGTCATCGCAGCACGCAGCGCAGACAAGGACAATGCAGTATACAAGGAGATCGTGAAGGCATATCAGACCGAGACCACCAAGCAGGTATATCTTGATGTGTTCCAGGGACTGTATGTTGCCGCATGGGAATAAGGCATGGATATTATAGAGATAGATAATGTCAGTAAGACGTTCAAAGTGAAGGACAAAACTGTGGAGGCTGTCAGAAATGTCAGCCTTCACGTTGCACAAGGAAGTATCTACGGCATCATAGGCTTTTCGGGAGCGGGCAAGTCCACTCTCGTGCGATGCATAAATATGCTCGAAAAGCCCACCTCCGGAAAGATCACCGTGAACGGTGCGGAGCTTACCTCGCTCAGTGAGAAGGAGCTGAGGAAGGAGCGCAAGAAGATAGGCATGATCTTCCAGCACTTCGACCTTATGCCATCACGCACCGCAGCGGACAATATCGCGCTTGCCCTCCACGATTCGGGGCTTGGCAAGGCGCAGATAAAGGAGAAGGTGGACAAGCTCCTTTCGTATGTGGAGCTGTCAGACCGTGCTTCATCCTATCCTTCCCAGCTTTCGGGCGGACAGAAGCAGAGGGTAGCCATAGCAAGGGCACTTGCCAACGATCCGCAGGTGCTCCTGTGCGATGAGGCAACGAGCGCACTCGACCCCCGTACCACAAGGTCTATACTCGATCTGCTCAGGAAGCTCAACCGCGAGCTTGGCATAACCATAGTGGTCATCACCCATGAGATGAACGTCATCAAGCGCATATGCGACAGGGTCGCAGTCATGGAGAACGGTGAGGTAGTAGAGGAGGGCGACGTGTTCGGCGTGTTCGCATCCCCGGTAAAGCCCATCACCAAGGACTTCATCAGCACCACTTCAAATCTTTCGGAGATACGCCGCCTTGCAGAGGAGAACGATGAGATAACTCGGATAGGCAGCGATGAGGTGCTCGTGATGATGAAGTTCACGGGAGCGGTGACCTCGGAGCCGCTCATATCCTATGTATCGAGGGAATACGACATAGTCTGCAATATACTGTTTGCAGACCTTGAGATAATATCCGGGCTGTCTCTCGGCGGCACGGTAGGCATATTCCGCGGTGAGAGCAGAAATATAGACGATGCCCTCGCCTATCTCACAGAGCATGATGTGAACGTGGAGGTGATAAAGGATGGACGTACTGGCTGAATATTTCCCCAATCTTGCGGAGAGAGTACCCGAATTCATAAAATCTATCGGGGATACCCTCAGAATGACTGTGATATCGGGCATATTCATATTCATCGCAGGACTTGTCATAGGAGTGCTGCTCATTACCACGAAAGGCGGCGGCATACTCGAGAACAAGCCTGTCTACCATATCTTCGACAAGCTGATAAATGCACTGCGCTCGATACCCTTTATCATACTCATATCCCTGCTGCTCCCGCTCACCCGTGCGATAGTACACACGAGCATCGGTGTGAAGGGTGCGATAGTCCCGCTTGTGATAGGCACAGTGCCCTTCTTCTCAAGGCAGGTGGAGGCATCCCTTGCACAGATAGACGACGGCGTGATAGAGGCGGCAAAGAGCATGGGCATGCATCCGGTGAATGTCATATTCAAGGTGTATCTGCGTGAGGGCATACCCGGCCTTGCAAGGGCAACTACCATCACCGCCATAAATCTCATAGGCCTTACCGCAATGGCAGGCGCTGTGGGTGCAGGCGGTCTCGGAGACTTTGCGATAAGATACGGACACAACAGATATATGACCGATATAACCATAGTGACGACAGCGGTACTTATCGTGATCGTGTGCCTGATACAGATCACGGGCTCGTTCATCGCAAGGAGGTTCACTCACTGATGATAGATGTCAGATCCGAGATAGCAGAAATAGCGGAGGAGATCACAGAGCTCAGGCATGATCTGCACATGCATCCCGAGCTCAGCGGTGAGGAGCACCGCACAGCGGCAGTCATCCGCAGACTGCTCGATAGTTTCGGCATAAAGTGGCGTGCTGTGGGCGGCACCGGGACATATGCCGAGATAGACGGTACGGGCGAAGGCGAAAGCATAATGATACGCGCCGATATAGATGCGCTCCCCGTCACGGAAAAAAGCAGGTACGGCTTCCCGTCAAAGAATGACGGAGTGATGCACGCCTGCGGACATGATGTACACACAGCCGCTCTTATCGGAGCGGTAAAGGTGCTAAGTAAGCACAGAGACAGGCTTTGCGGAAAAGTAAAGATAGTCTTTCAGCAGGCGGAGGAATCCGGGCACGGCTCACAGTATTTCATAAATGAGGGGCTTGCGGAGGATACCGACAGGATATACGGCTTCCATGTGTCGCCCTATGCACGTCTCGGCAAGATAGTCGTGGTGAAGGGTACAGATGCCGCATCCTGCGACAGGCTCACCATAAGATTTACCGGGAAGACTTCACATATCACAAGGCCGCATCTCGGCGCGGATGCGCTTGCGGCGGCAGCGGACACGGCGCTGAGGCTGGGCAGGATACATGAGCTTATCGACCCTATGCATCGCGTGCTCGTGGGCATAGGACATATAAGTGCCGGCAATACATGGAACGTGGTCGCGGACAGTGCGGTCATAGACGGCAGCATAAGAGCGCTGTCGGAGGCGGCTCGTGCAGATGCCATCGCAGCTGTCAGGGCGACAGCAGAGAAGACGGCGGCATATTACGGCGTCACTGCAGAGGTCGAGACGGAGCTCAATGCGCCGTGCCTTATCAATGACCCGGAAGCATACAAAGTGATGAGGGAAGCAGCGGCGGCAGTGGCAGGGGCGGACAATATCCCCGAGACGGATGTGCCCTTCGGCTACGGTGCGGATGATTTCGCGGCCTTCTCACAGAAGATAAAGGGCTGCTTTGCGCATATAGGCACGGCAGAGGACGAAGAAGATACACAGCTCCCGCTCCACAGCGGCAGCATATATATCACCGACAAGGCGGCAGCCGCAGGTGCGGAGCTTCTGACAAGATGCGTTCTGACACATCTGGAAAGGACATGATATGAGCGATCTTACAACACTGCTCGCACATTCGGGCGACGGGCAGGCAGAGAAAATAAACAGGACATATGCATCCGTGCCCGAGGTGCTTCCCGTATATATGTCGAGCGTATTTGCATTTGACGATGCACAGAGCGTGGAGGATATATACACGGGTGCGGAGGAAGGATATGTATACTCACGCATAAGACATCCCAACAATGATGCGGCGGCCCGTGTGCTCGCAGACATAGACGGCGCAGAGGCAGGCGCGGTATTCTCATCGGGAATGGCAGCCATAGTCACATCCATCATAAGCGTGGTGGGAGCGGGCGACCACATCGTATCATCCCCCGTGCTTTACGGCGGAGTGCGCACCTATCTTGAAAAGGAACTGAAAAGATTCGGCGTGGATGTGACCTTCACCGACTTCTCCGATGTGAGCAATATCGAAAAGGCGATCACTCCGAGGACAAAGCTGGTATATACCGAGTCTGTCAGCAATCCTCTTATCGCAGTGCCCGACCTTGCCGCAGCAGCGGACATAGCTCACCGCCATAATGCGCTGTTCTTCGTGGACAATACCTTTGCCCCGGTGGTGGCAAAGCCCATATCCTACGGTGCGGATGTGGTGCTTTACAGTGCTACGAAGTATCTCGGCGGCCACAGCGACCTTGTGGCAGGCGCGGCTGTGGGCAGGGCAGACCTCATTAACGAGATATCCCATCAGCTGATAATATACGGCTCTCTGCTCGGTGCTGCAGAAAGCTGGCTGCTCGCACGCAGCCTGCGCACCCTTGAACTGCGTGTTGTGAAGCAGTCGCAGAATGCACTGAGGATGGCGGAATTTCTGGAAAAGCATCCCGCAGTGAAGAAGGTATACTATCCCGGACTTGAGAGCAGCAGCTCGCACAGCACAGCCGAAAGACTGTTCAGGAAGGGTATCTACGGCGGAATGCTCAGTGCAGAGGTAAAGGGCGGCAAAGAGGCCACAGCCGTGATAGACAGCCTGGGTAAGGGTTTCATAAAGTATGTGCCGAGCCTTGCAGGCACATCTACCTCCGTATCCTATCCCGTGCAGACCTCCCACAGGTCATACAGCAGAGAGGAGCTTGACAAGGAGGGCATATCCGACGGTCTGCTGCGTTTCTCCGCAGGCATAGAGGATGCGGATGATATCATCGCACAGCTCGACGCTGCGCTGAGGAACATATCATGACACAGCTCACGACGAGACAGAAGTCAGATCTCAAGCAGAAGATAAAAAGGGAAGCCGCAAAGCTCGGCATAAACCTGACAGGCTTTGCGAATGTGGAGCGCTGGGATGAATACGCGGATGTGAGCGAGGAGTTCCGGCCGCAGAACATATGGCCGTGGAGCAGGACAGTCATAGTCCTTGCGGTGCAGATATACCCGTCTATGATAGAGACTACACCGTCTGTGGTGTACTCCGAGCTTTACAACACAACAAACAGGATGCTCGATGAGAGCGCCTACAAGCTCGCGAATTTCCTCAACCGCAATGGCTTCAGGGCGCATTTCTTCCCCCGTGACTGCTACGGCGACATATCCGTTCTCGTGAAGAAGCCCGAGGCGGCATTCTCCCATGTGATAGCTGCAAAGTATGCGGGCATCGGCACGATAGGCATGAACCATACTCTTCTCACAAAGGAATACGGGCCGAGAGTCAGGCTGGTTTCCGTGATAACGGATGCGCCTCTCTCACCGGATAAGATGATAGAGAAGGATATATGCATACGCTGCAAAATGTGTGTGAAGAAATGCCCGATGCAGGCATTCACGCCGAGAGAGGACACCATCATTGCGGATATGGACAAGCACAAATGCGCCGAGTACCATCAGAAGCTCAAGAGCGAGTTTAGATATCCCTGCGGTGTATGCTCTGCCGTATGTCCCGTAGGAGAGGACAAGAAGCTCTACGGCAGGACTTCCGTCACGCCTGCGGGCATAGAACACTGCCGGAATTTCGGCTCATCGAATGCGGTGGCAGACATTGCAGATACGGATGAGCATTCCGCATTCCCCACATGATAAGGAGTATTTATGACAGACTATGATCTGCTTGCCGCTCAGACAAGCGCACTTATACGGGGTGTACCGCATCTGGTGGCAGACCTTGCGAATATATCCGCACTCATATACCACAGCCTTGACGATATAAACTGGGCGGGCTTCTATCTTATTGAGGACGGCAGACTTGTCTTGGGGCCGTTCCAGGGGAATACCGCCTGTGTGGAGATACCCCTCGGAAAAGGAGTATGCGGCACGGCTGCCGCAGAGGACAGGACGGTGCTCGT
>JAFPPJ010000271.1 GCA_017410745.1 Oscillospiraceae bacterium | reverse complement strand
GTTGTCCTTCAGGTCGAACAGACGGGCCATCTGCTCGCTTGTATCGTATTTGAATGTTGTACTCTGATAGATGGGCAACTGCTGAGGTTCGCCCTTTGTTGGCTTCCATCCGCCATGAATGCAGATAGTCTCTAAGTTCTTCTTCATTGCTGTTCGGGTCATATCCCATAGAAAACAAATTGACACATTCCTTAGGGTGTGCTATAATACTATGGGGTGATCCTATGAACAAAAAACTTGAGCTGTTCCTGACCTTTATGAAGATCGGAGCATTTACGTTCGGCGGCGGTTATGCAATGATACCTCTTATCCAACGCGAGGTCTGTGACAACAAGAAATGGCTGAATAATGACGATATACTGGAAGTTGTCGCAATAGCGGAATCTACACCGGGGCCTATAGCGATCAATGCGGCTACCTTTGTGGGCAGCCGTATTGCAGGAACGCTCGGTGCTGTAAGCGCAACACTTGGTGTCGTTCTTCCGTCGTTCCTGATAATCTCCGTTATCTCATTTGTGCTGAAAGCATTCCGTGAGTGGAGGGCTGTGCAGTATGCCTTTATAGGGATCCGCGCAGGCGTTCTGGCACTTATACTCAAAGCGGTATATACTATGTTCATGGCTGCAAAAAAGCACACCATCTCTTATATTATCATGGCAGCGGCATTGATCCTGACGGCTTTTCTGAAAATAGATGCAGTGTTCGTTATCATCGGCTGTGCAGTGTTCGGACTTGTCTGGTCGCTGCTGTTCATGAAGGAGCAGAGCGATGATATTGATTGATCTGTTCCTTACATTTCTGAAGATCGGTGCTTTCACCTTTGGCGGAGGATATGCGATGCTCCCATTGATACAAAGTGAGGTCGAACGTCACGGATGGCTCACAAAAACTGAGTTGGTGGACTTCATCGCTGTCAGCGAGAGTACGCCCGGTCCGCTTGCGATAAATATGGCGACATTCGTTGGCATCCGCACCGGCGGGATTCTCGGAGCAGTATGTGCGACTTTTGGAGTAGTTCTGCCGTCCTTATTGACGATCCTTATTGTTTCAAAGTTCTACGAAAAATTCCGTGAGAGCCGTGTCGTTGACGGAGCGATGTTTGGTCTGCGTCCTGCAGTGATAGGACTTATCGGGGCAGCATTCCTTTCTGTTGGAATGACGGTTTTCTTTCCAAACGGCTTTGAGACTGCAGTATTCTCAAGGACAGACTTCTTTGTCTCACTTGGAGTTTTTGTACTTGGAGCTGTGCTTGCTTTCAAAAAGATTCACCCTATAGCGGTCATAGGAATATCTGCCGTCATCGGTATTATAGCCGGATATATACTCGATATCTGATACGCCGGCAAGTCCGGGACACACTGCATAAATATGCTCCGCTTGTCTGCTATGGCCTTATCCTGCTGTGACCCGCCGACAACGCAAATAACATATCTCATTTAGAGCGTTCTGCTCTGCCATTTCTCTCATTCGGCGATGTTCATTTATTCTCGTTCATTTCATTATAGAATTTCTGCAGAACATAGAATGCAGGCTTTCTGTACGACTTATCCTCCGACAGCAATCCCTTACGGTTATAATACTTCTGTATAAAGCTGGTTCGTCTCGGGCAGCGGAAATCATAGAGTATCCACGGAGTCATGCCTTTTATATTGTCGGTATCGCGGAGCACCTCTATCTGCCTTTCATACACATATGCCTGACATTCCTCCGTGCCCTTTTCATCTATCGCCCCATGATGACCTGTAAGTGCGTCTGCGCCGAACTCGGTGATGATGACAGGCTTGTCGGGGGCACTGTTTTTCATAAGTGCGGGAAGACGTTCAAAATCGGGATCATACCACCCGCAATACTCATTTATACCGATCACATCAAGGTACTGCGCAAGTCTGTCCGCAATTCTGTTCTCCTGCCCGTCTACAAGGCAGGCGGCCGATACAAGTCTTGTCTTGTCCATTTCATGTGCGCAGTCAGCAAGCCTTTTCATAAAACTAAGCCTGTCATCGGTATCCACATTCTCATTTCCCACTGACCATATTATCACGCTTGCGCGGTTCTTGTCCCGCTTTATCAGCTCCCTCAGCTGATTATGGGCATCATAGTAAGTTTTCTCTCTTGTAAAGCGTATCGCCCAGTAAACGGGTATCTCCTCCCAGAGCAGCATACCCATCTCATCTGCCAGCTTCGCCATATTTTCATGATGAGGATAATGCGCTATCCTCATGAAATTGCAGCCAAGTTCCTTTGCGATGCGGATATTCTCTTTTCGTTCCTCGTCCGTAAGAGCCTTGCCGTTTTTCACACTGTCTTCATGGCAGCTCACACCGTGCAGAAATACAGGCTTGCCGTTCAGCAGTATTTCCCTGCCCTTTACGGCAATCTCCCTGAAACCTATGCGATCTGCAACTCTATCGTTCAGGCAGGACACCTCAACATCATAGAGCTTAGGACTTTCGGGCGACCACAGCTCGGGCCGCGCTTCTATGACGACCGCTCCCCTGCCGCTGTGTATATCTATCGTTTCTTTTATCCCAAGCTCGGATATACCTATAATCGCCGCCGTATCTATCGGGGCAGACAGCTCGACCTCTGCACGGATACTGCAGAATGTACCATCGGGGACAAGTGCGACCGATATGTCCTTTATATGTATCTTCGGTGTTCTGATGATCTCTATATCGCGGTATATACCGCCGTAATTGAACCAGTCGGTATTTTCCGTGGGCACCTGTTCCGGGCGGCGCGTGTTGTCCACCTGTATTATAATGCGGTTTTCGTCCTTCAACATGTCCGTCACGATAAAATATGCAGGAGTGGAACCGCCTCTGTGCATACCAACGTATTCACCGTTCAGAAACACCCTCATGATGTAGTTTGCCGCACCTATCCGCAGATACGCCTCTTCATCGTATGCAGGCTGATATGTGAATTTCCGGGTGAATACCATACTGCCCTCATAGAGCAGATATTCCTTTGCCTTCGTATTCCAGCAGCAGGGCAGCTCCATAGTCTCCCACTCATCGAAGGAATAGTCAACAGGCAGTGTGAAGCCCTTGTCATCGGTCTTCCTTTCTTTGTACCAATCCTGTCTGATACATGTATCATACTGATCTACCGCATAATTCCATTCACCGTTCAGAGATACTATATCCCTGCCGCCGGCAAAGACAGAATCATCCGCAGTCGCCTGTCTGTATTCATACTTATCGGTATATCCTTCAAGATGTATATCCGACATGAATTTATCCTGTGCCATACCAGATGTCTCCTTCGTTCGATCAGTGTATCGGCTGTAAGCTGTGCAAAGTCTCATTGCGTTGCAGCGGTCGTTTATCTTATCTCTCTGCCCTCGTCGAGTATCTCACATTCCGTATTTTCCTCCACGAACTGTGATATCTCGTCCATAAGGCTGTCTGCCATGGCATTATGCGGCACTATCCCGGCGATACCTATGACTATTATCTGATGGGTATCCTGTTCATCCACCTCGGCAGCAGAAACATGAAACTTGTTCTGCAGCTTTGCCACTATGCTTTTTACTATCATTCTTTTTTCTTTCAGGCTGTGTACCCACGGGGCATGGAGCCTGAAAATCATTACTGCTATTTTCATATCATCCATATGTTATCTTACAGCGAGTCGTCTTCATCATGCTTTGTGATAAAGACGCGCGATCATTTTTCTCAAAAAATATTCTTAGTATATCTATCTATGAACGTACCATATGTGGACTTACCCCACGAAGTATGTCGTTATATACATTATACCGCTGTATGTATCATCTGTCAACCTCTTATACGATTTATCTGCAGCGCATACATATCCGCCAGCCAAATGCAGACGGTATGTATGCGCTGTCTTCGTCGCCGGAGTGTGTCAGTCTTCCTGATATACCGCTGCCTGCTTTATGAGCTCTGTGATCTGCGATATGTCAAGTGTCCTGCCCTGTGATACCACCTTGTCGTTTATCACAAGTGCAGGCATAGACATAACTCCGTACTCCATTATCTTTTGAAGATCGGTGATGTACTCCACTTCTATCCCCTCTGCCGCTTTCTTCGCATTATCATAAAGCTGATGACAGGACTTGCATCCGGAGCCAAGTACTTTGATACAGCATATACCCTCAATCTTTTTGCCGCAGCAATTCGAGCTTTCATTTGAAGCCTGCAAACCTCCGCAGCATGATGTTTCAGCCTTTTTCTTTCCAAACAGTGCCATGATAATTCCTCCTACATTATAAAATTTTCGATAGTATTGAATAAATATCCCACAAGTATGATTCCGATAGTGCAGACCGCAATGAATATGCCGAGCAGCTTTGGCTTTATGGCCTTTTTCAGCATGATCATCGAGGGCAGCGAAAGCGTGATGACTCCCATAAGAAACGCTATGAC
>JAFPPJ010000270.1 GCA_017410745.1 Oscillospiraceae bacterium | reverse complement strand
GTTCAAGGGTCACTTCCCGGGATATCCCGTAACTCCGGGTGTACTTATGATAGAGATGATGGCACAGGCAGGTGCGGTATGCCTTCTTTCAAAGCCAGAATTCAAGGGCAAGATAGGACTTTTCGGCGGCATCGACAAGGCTAAGTTCCGCAGACAGGTAGTTCCCGGAGACGTTCTCGACATTGAACTTGAGATGATCCGTTTAAGAGGACCTGTAGGTACAGGAAAGGGCCTTGCAACAGTTAACGGTGAAAAGGCTGTATCATGTGAGATAACATTTATAATTGCCGACGCTGACAAAAAATGATCGGCTGCTCAGAAGGAGATATAACATAAATGTTCAAAAGTATACTTATCGCCAACAGAGGCGAGATCGCTGTGCGTATCATAAGAGCGTGCCGTGAGATAGGCATAAGGAGCGTTGCGGTATACTCAACCGCTGACAGATCCTCACTTCATGCCCAGATAGCAGACGAGGCTGTATGTATAGGTCCTCCTGCAACAAAGGACAGCTATCTCAATATGAACGCTATAATACAGGCGGCTATAAATACGGGCTGTGATGCTATACATCCGGGATTCGGCTTCCTTTCGGAGAATGCCGAATTTGCAAGGCTCTGTGAACAGTACGGTCTTATATTCATAGGTCCGTCATATCATTCCATAGAGATGCTGGGCGACAAGGCTGCTGCAAAGGAGACCATGAAGAAGGCAGGAGTACCTGTTATACCCGGTTCTGACGGTGCTGTAAGCTCTGTTGAGGAGGCTATGATGATAGCCGCAAAGGCAGGCTATCCCGTCCTTGTAAAGGCAAGCGCAGGCGGCGGCGGACGAGGTATCAGACGAGTTGATTCACCATCCGAGCTTGAAGCGCAGATGACAGCCGCACAGCAGGAGGCAAAGAATTTCTTCGGTGACGATACCGTATATATCGAGAAATTCCTTATCAATCCCCACCATGTTGAGATACAGATAATCGCCGACAAGCACGGCAATTATATACACCTCTGCGAGCGTGACTGCTCGATGCAGAGAAGAAACCAGAAGGTGCTTGAGGAATGCCCCAGCCCCATCATAACTCCCGAACTCCGTGAGAAAATGGGTAAGGCAGCAATTACAGCCGCAAAGGAATGCGGATACTACAACGCAGGCACTATTGAATTCCTTGTTGACGAGAACCGTGATTTCTACTTTATGGAGATGAATACACGTATTCAGGTAGAGCATCCTATAACAGAAGAAGTCACAGGCTTTGACATAGTAAAGGCACAGATAGAAATAGCAGCAGGACTTCCGCTCAGGGTAACACAGGATGATATCGTTATCCGTGGCCACGCTATCGAGTGCCGTATAAATGCAGAAGACCCCGACCATAACTTCCGTCCTTCACCGGGAACTATCACAGCACTCTATATGCCGGGCGGTCCGGGAATAAGAATCGACGGAGCGGTATATCAGGGGTATACCATCACACCATTCTATGATTCCATGATAAGCAAGCTCATAGCACACGGCTCTGACAGAGAAGATGCCATAAACAAAATGAGATGGGCGCTTTCGGAATTCATAGTTGAAGGCGTTGAGACAAATATAGATTTCCAGCTTGGACTTATCAGAAACAGTGATTTCAAGAACGGAAATTACGATATCGGCTTCCTCGGAAGATACATGGAAAGCAAGAACGTAAAAAAGTAAGTAGTAAGCAGAAAGTAGTAAGTAGTATTGTAGGGGCGGATATCATCCGCCCGTGAATTACAAATATAATTACATGAAACAATTTTGTAGGGGAGCCCGCCCTCGGGCTCCCATTCAGGATAATGTGTGATTCGTGGGAGGGCGAGGGCGCCCTCCCCTACAAAGCTAAAGGCTATCATAAATAAAGCGGTGAATAACATTGTTTGAAGGATTTTTCGACGTTGTAAAAAAACGTGCAAGAGGCGGTGAAGAAGAATACAGACCGCCAATGTTCAAGTGCCCCAGATGCACACAGACAAGCCCTCTTTCCAAATATGAGGAGCTTCACAGAGTATGCCCTAAGTGTAACTATCACGGCAGACTCTCATCTCAGGAGCGTATTCTTATCACTGTTGACAAGGACAGCTTCAGGGAATTCGACAGCACCATGATAAGCGCAAACCCTCTTGATTTCCCCGAATACAGCGAGAAACAGGCTGAACTCCGCAGCAGTACAGGTCTGAAGGATGCAATAATCACAGGTACGGCAACAATAAAAGGTTCGCCTGCTGTTGTGGGTATCAT
>JAFPPJ010000269.1 GCA_017410745.1 Oscillospiraceae bacterium | reverse complement strand
GTTCCCACATACCCTTTTCGGGATCGGCACTCAGGCGCACGATATGATCATAGCCCAGCGACAAAAGGAGTTCTTCTGCCTGAGAATAGCCCCCATCTATCAGAGGTGCATAGTGGCAGTCGGAGTTTATTATGACATCCCCGCCCCACTCTTTCCATGCCGAAAGCAGGAATGATGCGGGATACGGCTCCGTCATATACCCGCGTGCCACACCGCCCGTATTCACCTCAAGCAGTGCATCCGTATCACGCATATCGCGCAGAGCATCAAGAGCCATATTTCTGTATACAGCGGAGTTTTCATCATACAGTCCGAGTGCGGCGTTGTTGTACCTTACAAGGTCAAAATGCCCGATGATCGCGGGTCTTGACTGTATCACATATTCACGCATAAGCGTAAAATAGCGCCGTGCCATCTCAATACCGCTGCCTTCGCAGTATTCATCCACATATCGCCGCATGACATTTGACGGCGCATCGACTCCGCTGTGCCCTCCGTCGGGTGTCGTGAAATAATGCACCGATGCTATGAAATAGTCGAGGCTCTGCGGATCGCTGCAGCTTAGCATATCACGCTCCATACCAAGATATACAGCCATACGCCCTGCATACTCCTGCTGCAGTGCCCGTATCTCCGCCTTGTATTCATCCTCCCGTGAAGGGTCTATGCAATGCGCGGGATCGAATGTCTGCGGTGCATGAGAAGAAAAGCCGAGCGATACAAAGCCCCTTTCATATGCTGCTTCTGCCATTTCCCGCGCGGTGCTTTTGCCGTCGCAGAAGGTGGTATGCACATGTGCGGATGATAATACATGGCTCATACAAATTCTCCTTTGATATGTGCTGTCGGTTGCGGTATACTGTATTACCGAAAAGCCTCTGATATGACCTCGACAGTTTCATCTATCTGCCGCTCCATGCCGATATCAGCTTCATTATCGCCGTGCTGCAGGCCATAGCTGCCAAACTGCGAGTGGTTCCCACCGTCTATGATATGCAGCAAACGATCATCGGGGACATTGTCAAGACATTTATCGAATCTGTCCTTATTCATTACACCGTCCTGCGAGCCGTACACGAGAACTACTTTCATACCGTCGTCAAGCTCTGTTGCCGTATAAGATGCGAGCAGCACGACACCGTCGATCATATCACAGTGCTCGTCTGCATACGCCGCAGCCGTAACACCACCCAGGGAATGTCCGCAGATATACCGGTGCTTGTAACCCTCAACTACAATATCATCTGCCTTGTCTTTCCCGAATATACTCAGTCTGAACGGCATTTCAACGAGGCACACATCAAAGCCCGATACGGCAAGCTGTCTGCACAAGGGCGCATATGCCGATGCTTCGACCCTTGCGCCCGGATAGAATATCAGCAGATCATCCTCGTTTGCGCCGTCAAACAGCCACCCGTATGAAGTCTGCTCCACGCATATATCATCATCGGATACAAGCGCCGCAAGCGCAGTATCATCCGCATGATAATACGTTCCGAGAAATATACACAGGCCGAACAGGACTGCGAGTACAGCCGATATCAATATGACTTTTCGTCTGCGAGATAGTTTGATTTTCATAATATACTTCCAAAATAACAGTGACACAGCTGCCGACCGTGAAATTACTGCGCAGCTTTTCAG
>JAFPPJ010000268.1 GCA_017410745.1 Oscillospiraceae bacterium | reverse complement strand
TCAACGTATACAAAGAATGTAACTTTCAACTGTGAGATATCATATGTATGCCCTGTCCGTCTCCTCATGTATGAGCAGCCCGGGCATAAAAAACAGCCCGCATAAATGCGGGCTGTCCGTGTTGTATATAGTTTTTTAGTCGTTGGGGATCATAGTATCTTATCAATACCAACCCTTGTTCTTTCCATCGGTTCCTATCTGACCGTTCTTCAGGCTGATCTGACAAATTGCCTCAGGAGCGTCATTATGGTTATCACTGTCTGAATAGATGGTGTCCCATGTGCCCTCACCGACAAAGTGCGCTGTAGGAGAAGAATTTGCAAGGAACTCACCATTGACGAATGTTACCAGAACGCCTTTTCTGTAGAGCTGCATCATTCGTACAGATCCCAGTGTATCATACACAACAACTATTCCGAAATTGGTATTGTTATCCTTAAGATACTTTGCACAATTATTGCTTTCACTGTTGTACTTCATGGGATTAACTGCTTTATTGCCTGTTTTCCACTGCTCGGAGAAGGCATCATCCAGAGCACCTGCGATGACCTTATCTACATCCTGAGAGCCGCTTGCACTTGAATTCTTCCTGTACACATACCAGCTATAGCTTGTGAAAGCTCCTACTATCTCATACTGTCTCTTGCTCTTATCTCTGTTCTGGTCAAGATAGAGGATCTTGTTGAAAGCAGGTGTGGCATCCTTGTCGGATATCGCCAGGTGATTTACCAGTGAGAACTCTACCGCCTGCTTTATGACACGCGCATCTGTGATCGCAGCGTTGATCCTTGCCTCTTTTGTATGACCGACGATTGCCGGGATAAGGATCATAGAGAGTATACCGATGATAGCCATTACAACTACGAGCTCGATAAGTGTAAACGCCTTGATTATCATATTCTTTGTTCTTGTCATAATGATCACTTCCTATAAAACTTCCATAAATCTGTTTTCGAATGCTCCGGGAGCATTCTCGGAAGGCAGCAGATAAACTAAAAATCCGCTCCCTTTTTGCAAAGCCGGTAGCGGAAATGTAAGCCAATCTCGCTTGATATCATGATAACAAGCACTGATGTCGATTCAATTCTGCAACTGGCTGCCATTTCAGGCCCTATAGCTTTGCGTCACACGGTTTCCCGTGCTTTGCCTTTGTTATATGTAACAATAACTTTTAACTATACTCATTATATACTATTCTACGGTATTTGTCAAGCATAATGCGAAATTTGCACCTAAAAACATGAAACTTTTACATATTCAGCAATTTATGAACAAATATATGTATATATTTACCAATACATTGCGAAGCAATGGCAAAAAGTTAAGACACTATGCTTTCTCAATAGTTACTTTTTTGTTAATGGCCGAATACGATACCCGACAGCGGCTGCGCCGGGAGTATAGCAACATCCTTTTATCGGGTATAGAAAAAAACGATTTGACAAGGAAGAAGTTATAGTATATAATAGCTTTTAGAAAACAAACTTCAACAAAGGAGAATACCACCATGAGATCTGCATGCTGTTTTTATCTGTGTAAAACTACATAACAGGTGAAAACGGCGTTGTTGTATCATGTCATTACGGGAATGCGGTTTTTGCGCATTCCCTTTTTGTTTTGACGGAGGACATATGATAGACAGACAGGAAAGCATCACTGCGAAGCTCTGCTCCTTTGTGAGAGGATACCATTCCAACTTCATCAGGGATAAGATAGCCGATGACTATCTCGCCTATGACCTCATGGGCAAGGAGGAGTACCGCAGGATAAAGAGATTCATCACATCCCGCTACTGCGGCGACAGTGAAGCGCGTTTCAGGAGCTTTATAGACACCTACTTTGCACCGATCCCCCTTGCCAGACAGAAATTCACCGAGGAGCGCCTCGCACGCTTCGCACGGGACGGGAAATGCCAGTATGTGATATGCGGCGCAGGTGCGGACACGTTCTCATTCCGCAACGACAACGAGGACATCGAGGTATTCGAGGTAGACCATCCCGACACACAGCGCTTCAAGTCCGACAGGATACAGATGCTCGAGTGGAACATCCCGCATAACGTGCATTTCGTACCCGTGGACTTCAACAAGGAGACTATGATACAAGGCCTTGAGAAGGCGGGCTTCGACAGGGGCAAGAAGACCTTTTTCAGCATCCTCGGCGTAAGCTACTATCTCACCCTGCCTGTATTCACCGCCACCCTCGGGCAGACCGCTGAGCTTTCCGCTCCCGACAGCGTGCTCGTATTCGACTTCCCGCTGTCCGAGGGCTCATTCCCGTGGAGGGTGTACGAGCTCGAACAGATGACAGCAGACCTGGGCGAGCCCATGACAGGCGGCTTCTCCTACGGGGACATCTCCCGCGCGCTGTACTCTCTCGGCTTCCAGATAGATACATATCTTACGCCGCGGATGGTGCAGGCGGAATATTTCAGCGGGCGCAGCGACAGTATGCGCGCATTCGAGAATGTGGCTCTGCTGTCCGCAGCCTATACGGGAGGATATGTTTTTGAGTAACGGTTATAGTTTTAGTCTATAACATATTAAAGTTATTATATATTTGACTTATATAAGAAAAGACTATATAATGAGTATAGGAACTTTCTATAACAGCATCCGTCCCATGACAGCGATTATCTACGCGGGCATCGCCCGCCGTCGGAAAGAGGAACAGATATGACATTACAGCAGATAAAATACGCCCTTGTGATCGCAGAAGCAGGCTCTCTGAACAGAGCCGCAGAGATATTGTATATCTCACAGCCCTCTCTTTCAAGTGCGGTAAGGGAGCTTGAGAGCGACACGGGCATCACCATATTCATGCGCACGAGCAGAGGTGTCACCCCCACTGCAGAGGGCGAGGAGTTCCTGAGCTATGCACGCCAGGTATATCAGCAGTATGAGCTGCTCACCGACCGCTACACCGGAAAAGGCTCCCACAAGAGACGCTTCGGCGTATCCGCACAGCATTACTCCTTCGCAGTGGATGCCTTTGTCAAGACCGTGAAGCAGTACGACACGCTGAAATTCGAATTTGCCCTCAGGGAGACCAAGACTATGGATGTCATAACCGATGTGGGCTCATCGAAAAGCGAGATAGGCATAATATACAAGAGCAGCTACAACGAGAAGGTCATCGACAAGATGCTAAAGGTAAACGACCTTGAATTCACATCGCTGATACGATGCCGCGCATATGTGTATGTATGGAAGGATCACCCCCTTGCAGGAGAGAAGAGCATATCCTTCGAGCAGCTGCTTGACTACCCTTGTCTCGTCTTCGAGCAGGGAGACAGCGTGCCGGGCTTCTTTGCGGAGGAGATCCTGTCCGACAAGGAATATCCCCGTCTGATACGCACCACCGACAGAGCCACCAATCTCAATCTCATGATAGGGCTCAATGCCTTCACGCTCTGTTCGGGCATAATCAGCGAGGAGCTAAACGGCAGCGACTACTCCATGATACCCTTCAGGGAGGACGACGAGAACCGCAACATTGTCATGGACATAGGCTATATCACAAAGAAACAGACGCTAAGGAGCGACATAGCCGAGAACTATATCGCAAATATAAAGGAATTCCTTAACACGGCAAAGGACAAAGAATTAAACGGAGAGTGAACACAATGAGCTTTGACAAGATAAACACAGCCCTCATCCACGGGGGAATATCAATAGATGAACGCACGGGAGCGGTGAATATACCCATATATCAGACCTCCACCTACAAGCAGGACGGCCTGGGCAAAATGCGCGGATATGAGTATACACGCACGGGCAACCCCACAAGAGAGGCACTTGAAGCCCTTATCGCAGAGCTTGAGGGCGGCATCGCAGGCTTTGCCTTCGCATCGGGCATGGCTGCCACCACCGCAGTGCTGAGCCTTTTCAAGACCGGCGACCGCATACTCATCTCGAGCAATGTGTACGGCGGCACATTCAGGGTGCTTGACAAGGTGTTCGACCATTTCGGCATAACCTACCGCATATCCGACACATCCGACCCAGACAGCTTTGAACGCGACATCACCGAGGATGTAAAGGCAGTCATAATAGAGAGCCCTGCAAACCCGCTCATGACCGTCACAGACATCGCAAGGATATCGGAGATATCCCACAGGCACGGGCTAACAGTCATAGTAGACAACACATTCATGACCCCGTATCTGCAGCAGCCCCTGAAGCTCGGCGCAGATATTGTGGTACATTCCGCCACGAAATATCTGGGCGGCCACTCCGACCTTGTGGCAGGCCTTGCGGTGGTATCCACCGAGGAGCAGCGCCGTAAGCTGGCGTTCATACAGAATTCCACGGGCGGCGTGCTCTCACCCTTTGACTCGTTCCTGCTGATACGCGGCATAAAGACACTGAGCGTGCGTATGGACAGACACACGGAAAATGCCCTTGCTGCCGCAAAGTTCCTTTCCTCCCACAAGGGTGTGAAGCGGGTATACTACCCCGGACTTGATACAGACCCCGGCTATGCAGTCAACAGCAGGCAGGCAAGAAACGGCGGCGCCATGATATCCTTTGAGCTTGCCGACGGCTATGACAAGAGCGTCTTCTTTGAGAGCCTGCAGCTCATCATGCTTGCAGAGAGCCTTGGCGGAGTCGAGAGCCTTGTATGCCATCCCTCGACCATGACGCACGCATCCATCCCGCAGGATATACGCGAGCGGGTGGGCATCACAGAAGGGCTGATACGCCTTTCCGTGGGCATAGAGGACATAAACGACATACTGACCGATCTTGACAAGGCTATTGAAAAAGCGAGGCAATGACAATGAGCTTATATGACTCCATGCAGGGGCTTATAGGAAACACGCCCCTGGTAAGACTGAATAATTTTGATATACCCGAGGGGACTGCGCTCTATGCGAAGCTCGAGCTGTGGAACCCGTCGGGCAGCGTCAAGGACAGAACAGGGCTTTATATGATAAATGATGCCGAGAAAAAGGGCATACTGAAAAAGGGCGGCACTATCGTAGTTGCCACCGCAGGAAACACAGGTCTCGGCATAGCCTTTGCCGCACTCGGCAGAGGATACAGGCTCAAATTCGTAGTGCCCACCAAATTCTCCGCAGAGAAGCAGAGCCTTCTCAGGGCGCTGGGCGCCGAGGTGATAAACACCCCCCGCGAAGAGGGCATGCTCGGCGCAGAGAGAAAAGCGGAAGAGATAGCAAAAGCCGAGGGAGCGGTCACTCTCGATCAGTTCAAGCTGTCAGCCAATCCCCTTGCACACTATGAGACCACGGGCAGAGAGATATGGGAAGACCTGTCGGGGGATATCAGCTATGTGGTAGCAGGTGCGGGCAGCGGCGGCACCATAAGCGGCATACTCCGCTATATCAAGGAGCGCGACCCGAACGTGAAGGGCATACTCGCCGACCCCGAGGGCAGCACTATGGGCGGCGGCGAGCATCATGACTACAATATCGAGGGCATAGGCAACGACTTCATCGCAGACACTATGGATATGTCCCTCATCGACGGCGTGGTCAAGATGAATGACGACGAGGCATTTGAGCATTCCCGCCTGCTCGCGCGCAGAGAGGGCATATTCGCAGGCTCCTCCTCGGGTGCAGCGCTCGCCGCATCCCTCAAGCTGATAAAGAGCGGCGCAAAGGGGAACATCGTCACAGTATTCCCCGACAGAGGCGACAGATATTTCAGCACCGGCCTGTATAACTGATCGGTGATCAGCAAAGAGTATAACATCTTGAATGATCTGCACACGGGGGCATAACGCCCCCGTTTTTTTCCGCACGCGCCTTTGGATCTGATACATATGTGCTCTCAGATTAATTCGCCTTACCACTTGAATTTGTGCGTATAATATGCTATAAGCGGGCAGTGCCCGCAGCCACCTTTGGGTCTGATACATATGTGCGAACACATGAATTTGGCGTATCACTTGTATTTGCTCACATAATATGCTATAAGCAGGCTGAGCCTGCATCCACCTTTGGGTCTGATACATATGTGCGCTCAGATTAATTCGGCTTACCGCTTGTATTTATACGGATTTTATGCTATAAGCGGGCAGTGCCCGCAGCCACCTTTGGGTCTGATACAT
>JAFPPJ010000267.1 GCA_017410745.1 Oscillospiraceae bacterium | reverse complement strand
TTGGAGGCGCCACCCGGATTCGGACCGGGGGTCAGGGAGTTGCAGTCCCTTGCCTTACCACTTGGCTATAGCGCCGATGGCGACCTGGATGGGACTCGAACCCACGACCTCCGCCGTGACAGGGCGGCGTTCTAACCAGCTGAACTACCAGGCCGGATGGTGGAAACTATAGGGCTCGAACCTATGACCCTCTGCTTGTAAGGCAGATGCTCTCCCAGCTGAGCTAAGCTTCCATTTCATCGGTGACTATGATATTATACTACAATGCGCAGCGTTTGTCAAGTGTTTTTTTGAAATTTTTTTCCGATACACGGATATGTCGGTGCGGACATGTGCCGCACCGTACTGTTCATCAGTCAACAGCTATCTCAAAGGAGAAGCGGTACTCGCCGTCACGCTCAAGTCGGGTGGCAAGGGGCATCTCTGTCAGCTCCTCCGTGCCGCTCTCGTATACGGGGGGCTGTGCCCAGGGCTCGAGACACACAAAATGGGCGCGCTCGTCATAGGGCGACCATACTGCGATGGTGCCTGCCTTGTCGTATCTCACGGTGATCTTTCTGCCCGTGCTCCTCTGCACCAGGGATACCTCGGAGGATGCGGGCTTGTCCTGCAGGAACACGTCATGTGCGAACAGCGGGCGTGTGAGGGGCACTGTGGTGCCGTTATCGAGGACGGTGATATTCCCCGCGGGGATGTACTGCACGATGGTCTCGGGCTTTTCGTATACCACGTCATAGTCGGTGAAGTCTCCGTCCTTGTCGGAGGAGAATGGCACGAGGAAGCCCGGGTGGCCGCCTATGAAGAAATACATCTCATCGGACAGGCAGCGCACGTCAAAGGTGCATACTATGCCGTCGGCGCTCAGCGTATAGGTGACATCGAGCCTGAAGTCATAGGGGTACTGCGCCCTTGTGGCATCGCTGCTCTCAAGGGTCATGGTTACGGATGAGTCGCTGTATGCGGTGACTGTGTACATACTGTCACGGGCAAAGCCGTGATTGCCCATTGCGTACTCCTTGCCTTTCACGGTATACTTCTTTGACGGAGTGTTGCACACAAAGGGGAAGAGCACGGGAGCGTGGCGCTTCCACACGTCCTCCGCCGTCCATATGATCTCATTGCCCTCTTTGTCGCGCAGTGATACCAGTTCTGCGCCCAGCGGGTCTATCATCGCGGTGAAGCCGAAGCTTTTAAGAATATGCATAAATACCTCCGGGAATAGGGTCTAGGGTCTAGGGTATAGGGTTTAGGGAAGGAGTGACTAAAACATCCGCAGGTGTTCGCTCACATCTTTAATGGGGGCTAACGCCCCCAAGCCCCCAAGGGTTTAGGGAAGGAGTGCTGCTTTGCAGCACATTCTTAATGGAGACTGTGCCCCCAAGCCCCCCTATGTTCCGACCTTACATATATGACCGAGTAATTACTTTTACAAATTTATATTCATTTGCGGCGGACGTACATTACCTTTACGTTGCCCTTTTCACTGGGAACGGAGTATACCTCGAACTTGCCGAGGGACTTGATGAAGGGGGTCAGCTTCGTAAAGCCGAAGTTACGCACATCGAAGGAGGGGAAGCGCTTGAGCAGGAGATTGCCCAGCTCCGAGAGGGAAGCCCATCCGTCGTCGTCGGATATCTCGTCGAGTATGTCGCAAAGTGCCTTGCGCACCGCCTTGATGTCCATGCCGTCCTCGTTCTCCGTCTCTGCCTTATGCTGCTCGGAGGAGAGTATCTCCAGATACACGAAGCGGTTGCAGGCGGCGATAAAGGGCTTGGGGGTCTTCTTCTCGCCCATGCCCACCACATACATCCCCGATTCACGCAGCCTTGCGGCAAGGCGGGTGAAGTCGCTGTCCGAGGAGACTATGCAGAAGCCGTCCACGTTATGGGAGTAGAGTATATCCATCGCATCTATTATCATGGCGGAGTCCGTGGCATTCTTGCCGGTGGTATAGCCGTACTGCTGTATGGGCGTGATGCTGTGGGAAAGCAGTACATTTTTCCACGGAGAGAGGGCGGGACGCGTCCAGTCGCCGTATATGCGCTTATAGGTGATGATGCCGTCCTTCGATATCTCATCGAGCAGGGGCTTGATATATTTCTCGGACACATTGTCCGCATCTATCAGCACGGCAAAGCGCTTGTCGGATATTTCAGCTGCTGGACAGGCTTCTCCATCATGCCCACGTGATCAATATCCGCGGGCAGTCATACCGCCTGAAAGACCGCATCAGC
>JAFPPJ010000266.1 GCA_017410745.1 Oscillospiraceae bacterium | reverse complement strand
TCCTCCGCTGAGCAGGCAGTCTCGGGCTATGGCAGCATATCCGAATTTGAGCGCATCGCCAACGAGTATAACGGCTACGGCAGCGTGCCCGAATACGAGCAGGCAGCAGGCAGCTACGGCAGCGCTGCATCACAGCAGTACAATACCGCTGATGTCTATACCGCTCCCGCAGAGCAGGGAGCAGGCGGCGGATATTCTCCCGTTGTCCTCTCCCAGGGACAGGCAGACAGCTACGTTCCGAAGAATGCTCAGCAGCCCTCTGTACAGAGCGCCCCTGCTGCAAAGAGCGACAGCCATATCATCGTGGGCACAAAGACACTTGCTCAGATAAGGGAAGATTTCCCCATACTCAGCGAGAAGATAAACGGCCATGATCTTGTATGGCTCGACAACGGCGCTACCACACAGCGCCCGAGGCAGGTAATAGACAGGCTGACATACTACTATGAGCATGAGAACTCCAATGTACACAGAGGAGCTCATGAGCTTGCAGCACGTTCCACCGATGCATATGAGAACGCAAGACAGATAACCGCCGATTTCATCGGTGCGCCCTCCAAGGACAACATCGTATTCGTAAGGGGTACGACCGAGGCTATAAATCTTGTGGCAAATGCATATGTCAAGCCTTTGCTGCAGCCCGGCGATGAGATCATACTCACTATGCTCGAGCATCATGCGAACATAGTGCCGTGGCAGCTCATATGCGAGGAGACAGGCGCGGTCATAAAGGTAGTGCCCGTTGACAAGACAGGACAGCTCATCATATCCGAATATGAGAAGCTGTTCACCAAGAGGACGAGATTTGTTTCCGCTACCCATGTGTCCAATGCGCTGGGAACCGTAACTCCCATAGAGGAGCTCGTTGCCATAGCTCACGCACACGGCGTGCGCATACTCATAGACGGCGCACAGTCTGTCGCACATATCCCCGTGAATGTGTCTGCACTTGATACGGACTTCTTCGTATTCTCCGGACACAAGATATTCGCACCCACAGGCATCGGCGCTGTATACGGCAAGAGCGATGTGCTCGAGGCTGCAAGACCCTATCACGGCGGCGGAAATATGATAAAGGACGTTACCTTTGAGCGCACCATATACAATCCCGCTCCAAACAAGTTTGAGGCAGGCACGGGAAGCATCGCAGATGCAGTAGGTCTTGGCGCAGCACTTGAATACCTTAACTCCATAGGTATGGCAGAGGTGAACCGCCATGAGCATGAGCTGCTGGTATACGCAATGAAGGAGATGCAGAAGATAAACGGTCTGCACCTGATAGGTACAGCGACCAACAAGGCAAGCGTGCTTTCCTTCGTGCTCGACGGCGTTGACAACGAGGCAGTGGGTCAGAGGCTCAATGAGCTCGGTATAGCAGTGCGCACGGGTCATCACTGTGCACAGCCCATACTCCGTCATTTCGGACTTGAGGGCACAGTGCGTCCCACTCTTGCACTTTATAATTCATTTAACGATGTTGACAGGCTCGTACAGGGTATAAGGACACTTGCGTAGACTGTGAGCTTTACAGGGCGGCAATACGCCGTCCTGTAAAGTATTTTTCGATTATCCTTGATCGGGTGGTGGTACATATGAATTTCAATACAGCTTTGCTCCACAGCGCAAAGCAGAGTCTGAACGAACAGGGAGCTACACTGCCTCCGATATATCAGGTGAGTGCATTTGCATATGATACTGCCGAACAGCTCGAAAATGTGTTCAACAACAGGGCGGCGGGATTTTCATATTCGAGGGTGTCGAACCCTACCGTAAGCGCCTTTGAGAACAGGATCGCAGAGCTTGAGGGCGGTATCGGCGCGGTGGCGTGTTCATCGGGTATGGCAGCTATCACATCCGCTCTGCTCAATATACTGCAGTCGGGCGACGAGGTGATAGTGAGCACGGGACTTTTCGGCGGCACGATAGAGCTTTTCGAGGATCTGAGCGCATTCGGCATAAAGGCAGTATTCCTTGACAGCATCACCTATGATACTGTGACAGCTGCGGCGAATGACAGTACAAAGGCAGTATTCTCCGAGCTTATAGGCAATCCGAAGCTCGATGTTGTGGACATCGCCGATGTATCAAGAGCGTGCCGCGAGAAGGGGATACCTCTTATCATCGACAGCACCACTGCCACACCCTATCTTGTAAATCCGATCAGTGAGGGCGCGGATATAGTTATCCACTCCTCATCAAAGTATATCAACGGCAGCGGAAATTCCATAAGCGGCATCATCGTAGACAGCGGCAGATTCAGATGGGATCCCGCGAAATATCCCGGATTTGAAAAGTACAGGAAATTCGGCCCATTTGCATTCCTGTCAAAGCTGAGAAACGGCATATGGCGCAATACAGGTGCATGCCTTTCTCCGTTCAATGCATACATGAACATGATAGGACTTGAGACACTCGGACTTCGTATGCAGACCTGCTGCAGCAACGCATCGAAGCTTGCAGAGTTTTTCAGTACGCTTGACAATATAGAAGTGAATTACCCCGGTCTTCCCTCATCTCCCTACTTCGATATCGTACAGAGGGAGCTCGGCGGAAAGGGCGGAGCGATAATCACGATAAGAGCCGGCAGCAAGGAAAAGGCATTCAGGCTCATGAATAAGATAAGATATGCTTGCGTGGCCACAAATATAGGCGATGTACGCACCCTTGTGATACATCCCGCAAGCACCATATATACGCACAGCACAGACAAGCAGCGCATCAGCGCAGGAGTATATGACGATACTATCCGCATAAGTGTGGGTATAGAAGATATAGATGACCTTATCGCAGATTTCAGGCAGGCGGCCGCGGAACTGTGAAAGGATATGAAAGGACGATAATATGGCTGAATTCAATATTACGGATACAGTAGATATTACAGACGTAAACTGCCCCATAACATTCGTCAAGGCGAAGATCGCACTTGAAGAGCTTGACGACGGAGACATACTTTCCATAAGGCTCAACGACGGCGAGCCCGTTCAGAACGTGCCCAAGAGCCTCAGTGAAGAGGGGCACAAGGTGCTGAGCCTCAGCGACAACGGCGACGGTACATTCGAGCTGATAGTACAGAAGGTGGGTGACTGATATGCCCGCAAGGATAGGCAGGGACGACTTTCAGACAGAGGTCACATCCTCTGATGTGCCTGTTCTTGCTGACTTCTATTCCGACAGCTGCATACCGTGCAAGAGAATGTCGCCGATACTCAGTCAGCTTGAAGAGGAATACTCAGGCAGAGTAAAGATAGTCAAGATCAACACGAACTTTGAAAAGGAGCTTGTGGCAGAGCATGATATCACTGCCGCTCCCACGCTGATACTCTTTGTCGGGGGACAGGAGGTCACACGCATCAGGGGAGCAGCCAAAAAGGAAGACATCAAAGCAATATTAGACAATATATAAGGAGATGGAAGTATGACGATCACAGTAGCAGGAACAAAGAAGGAAGTAAGCGACGGCCTTACCGTTGCACAGCTCGTTATAGATGAGAAGGTGGAAACGCCCCAGTATGTTACTGTCACCATCAATGATGAATTCGTTGAGGCAAGACAGTTCGAGGAGACCGTTCTTCACGACGGCGATACGGTAGAATTCCTGTACTTCATGGGAGGAGGTCAGTAATGGCATTTACCAATGAACAGATAGAGCGCTATTCGCGTCATATCATCCTCAAGGAGGTAGGCGCAAAGGGACAGAAGAAGCTGCTCAACGCCAAGGTGCTCATCATAGGTGCGGGCGGACTCGGTGCGCCGACAGCGATGTATCTCGCTGCAGCGGGCATAGGCACTATCGGCATCGCAGATGCGGATGAGGTAGACCTTTCCAATCTGCAGAGACAGATCATCCACCAGACCAAGGATGTGGGCAAGCCCAAGGTTGAATCCGCAAGGGAGACCATGGAGGCAATGAACCCCGATGTGAATGTCATAACATACCATGAGTTCATCACATCGGAGAATATAATGGATATCATAAAGGACTATGATTTCGTTATCGACGGTACGGACAACTTCCCCGCAAAGTTTCTCATAAACGATGCCTGCGTAATGGCAAAGAAGCCCTTTTCCCATGCGGGCATAATCCGATTCAAGGGACAGCTCATGACATATGTTCCGGGGCAGGGCCCGTGCTATCGCTGCGTATTCAAGGAGCCGCCTCCGAAGGATGCGGTGCCTACCTGCAAGCAGGCAGGTGTTATCGGTGCGATGGGCGGCGTTATAGGCAGCCTTCAGGCAATGGAAGCGGTCAAGTACATACTCGGCGTGGGTGACCTCCTCACAGGCTATCTTCTCACATTCGATGCGATCAAGATGGAGTTCAGGAAGGTAAAGCTCCCCGCTGATACCCATAACTGTGCAGTCTGCGGAGATCATCCCACGATAACGGAGCTCATAGACTATGAGCAGGCAGAATGTGACGGTGTAGGACTATGATAAAGCTGAAAAGAAGCGATTATGAAAAGATAGTTGCCCATGCGAAAAAGGAAGCGCCAATTGAGGCGTGCGGACTTATCGCAGGCAGGCTCGATGGTGACGACAAGATCGTGGAGAAGGTATATATCCTTACAAATACCGATCATGCAGAGGAGCATTTCACCCTTGACCCTAAGGAGCAGCTCATGGCAATAAAGGATATGAGAGCTCTGGGACTTACGCCGCTTGGCAACTGGCATTCACATCCCGTATCGCCCTCCCGTCCCTCGGACGAGGATAAAAGGCTTGCCTATGACAGCAGCGCAAGCTATATGATACTCTCCCTTATGGATGAAGAGCCCGTGCTCAACTCATTCCATATAGAGGGCGATACCGCTGAAAAAGAAGAACTTGTGACAGTATGAGTATATCCCCCGCCGTTTGCAGGCGGGGGATATACGATAAGAGGTATGCGATGTACGATCTTGTTATAATAGGGAGCGGCCCTGCAGGGCTGACGGCTGCGATATATGCGAGCCGTGCAGGTCTTGACTACACCGTGATCGAGAAGGAATATATGGGCACAGGCCGGATAGCCTATGCGGAAAGAGTGGACAATTTCCCGGGGCATTACGGTATAGACGGCTTTACCCTCGGCGAGAAGTTCAGAGAGCACGCAGAAGCCCTTGGCGCGCAGTTTATCGAGGGCGAAGCGGTGAGCCTTGAAAAGTACGGTGATATATGGAAGACCGTTCTTTCCGACGGCAGCGTGTATGAGAGCAAAACGGTCATATATGCTGCGGGAGCATCCGCAAAAAGGCTGGGGATCCCCGGCGAGAGCGAGTATACAGGCAGGGGCGTGTCATATTGCGCACTGTGTGACGGCTCATTCTTCGAGGGCAGGGATGTGGCGGTGGTCGGCGGCGGTGATACCGCTCTGTCGGATGCACTGTATCTTTCGCAGATAGCAAAGACTGTGTATCTTATACACCGTCGGGATACGTTCAGGGCGAATGATGCACTCGTAAAGCGTGTCCTCGCGACAGAAAACATCATCCCGATGTATGATACCGTACCCGTTGAGATCATCGGTGAGGATAATGTCACAGCGCTCGTGACAAGGAAAGGCGATGCGGAGGATACGCTCGGCGTGTCCGCAGTATTCGTGGCAATAGGCTCCGATCCGAATACCGCCGTACTTGCAGGAGTCGCAGAACTTGACGACAGGGGCTGTATCAAGGCAGGGGAGGACTGCATCACCACTGCACCGGGGCTCTTTGCCGCAGGTGATGTGCGCACGAAGAAGGTAAGGCAGGTGATCACCGCAGCCGCAGACGGTGCATGTGCTGCGATAGCCGCAAATGAATATATGCAGTACCGGTGATATGATCAGCCCGGTATGCTGCTGTAAAGAGATACTGCCTCAGAGCTTATTCGCTTTGAGGCAGTTATTGATGCAGGGGATTTACAAACGGGCGGCTGTGTGGTATAATATCATCAGCCGAGCTTCTTGAACATACTATCTATGCTGTCGCAGGTCTTATCGTCGT
>JAFPPJ010000265.1 GCA_017410745.1 Oscillospiraceae bacterium | reverse complement strand
GGCAAGATCGACTATATGAGGCTCTCTTGCGGCATTCTCTATGACTGTAAGGCCTGTAGCCTTTACAGCGGCAAGTATAGCATTGATGGTAGCGCCTACGGTGATCTTGTCAAAGTATATCTGCGAGCCTATCAGCATATCGGCGGATATATCTATCATGCCGTTCTCACGGCGGCATTCTGCGCCAAGGGCGGAAAAGGCCTTGAGATGCTGGTCTATGGGACGGTCGCCGAGATCGCAGCCGCCGGGCATTGCAACTCTGGCGCGGCGGAATTTGCCGAGGAGAGTGCCCAGGAAATAGTAGGATGCCCTCATATGGCGTGCAAGATCGTACGGTACGATGGGATCGGTGATCTTTGTGGCATCTATGCGGTATGTGCCGCCGCCCAGATCATCCACCTGTGCCCCCATTTCATAGAGTATCCTGAGCGATATGGAAACATCGCTTATGTCAGGGACATTCTCGATCACACAGGGCGAATCAGCCAGTATCACAGCAGGGATTATGGCAACCACAGCGTTCTTGGCGCCGCTGATGGTGACCTCGCCGACCAGCCTTCTGCCGCCCTTTATTACAAACTTATCCAAAATCAAAACTCCCGTTATTCGTCTCGTCATGTTTGATGCTTTACATGACACGGAGATATATCTCCGCCTGTATATTATATCACAAACTGCTGCAAAATAAAAGTCTTTACGCCTAAAATATTAGACGGAATTTCCGACAAAATGAAATAGATTAAAGTCAATTTTACCAAAAATCACGGCTTTTATTACAGCATAGTGACAAATAAGATTTACAATGTAACCACTGTGTAATCTATCAGTCGTACATCAGCACGTCAAAGTCAACATCGCCGTCGATGCCGTCTATCCTGCCGTCGCTGCACATCTGCCACATGAAGTAGCTGCCGGGATAATCCGACATTTTGCCGAGCTTCGTGTAGTGTGCGAGCCATACCTTGTCGGCGTCCTCCCACACATTGTTGAGATAGTTCTTGCTGCCGTAGAGACACGCTTCATAGCCTGCTGCGTTCATCCTGTCCTCGAATATGCCGTAGAGCTCATTGAGACGGTGCAGGCTTATGCCGTACTTCTGGAAATGCACGAATTCCTCCCAGTCGAAGGACACGGGAAGGTCGAGGGATGCTCCGTCAAGGGTGTCTATTATCCAGTCGCACATCTCGTTGACGCGCTCCTCGCTGTCGCAGTCGGTGTAGAAGTATACTCCCACCTTCAGGCCTGCTGCCTTGGCGCCCTCTATGTTCTGCCTGAAGCATACATCCTCGTATATGCCCTTGGTATCGGCGCCTATGCGCATCATGACGAACTTGCAGCCTGCATCGCGGATGCGGTCGAAATCCACATCGCCCTGCCACTTGGATATATCTATGCCGAGCACGCCCTTGTCGCCGTACTCTGCGGCAAAGTCGTCAAAGGGGATGAACGACGGTGTGGAGGGCTCATAGCCGCCCGAGCCGCCTTCCTCATAGACGCTCACATTCAGGCCCCAGTCCGCGGTATTGCCCGAGGAATCGGATGCATGGGCGGTGATGCGGTACTTGCCGGGGATGTCCGTATCCAGGTCGCCCGTATATGTAATGGTCACGTTGTCGTCATACATATCGCCGACGCCCACATAGTCGGCTATATCAAAGTCGCTGCCCTTCTTCACTCTCGAGCCGTCGCCGGAATTGAGCACGACGGGCGCGGTGGTGTCGGCAGCACGGAAGTAGAACTTATCGGTATACTTCTCGCCGTCGAGGTAATAGCTTATCCTTATGGAGAATGCGCCTGTCCTGCTGAGGTAGTAGCGGAAGTCCTTCACGGGCTTTGCGCCGCTCGGGAGCAGATCACCGGCGGTGACATAGGAAAGCACCTCGAACACGGGCACGTCCTCGGGACGGGGTGCAGTGAGTGACCTGAGATGCGGGAGGCTCTGCGCAGATACATCGGTATGCATCAGGCAGGCACCGAGAAGCAGCGCTGCGGCTGCGGCGTACTTTTTCATATCATCATGCCTTTCTGTGGTCGGCGATGTATGCCTTTACGAGTGCAAGGGCATCATTGTAGTTCTTCTCCATTGCTTCTTCGCTCATGCCAAAGGTCTTGACAGGCTTTCTAAGGGAGATATAGAGCTGGCTGTCGTCCATTTCGGGATAGTCCACCAGCTCCTTGAAATCGGTGGCGGCAAGGCGGTAGCCCAGTTCTTCTGCGTTGGGGTCGTCGGGGAATATCTCCCTCATATCCACGAATACTCCCTCCGTTACACCGAGCATATCGTATGCCTGCTTGTTGCCGATGATGATGATGGTCTCGCCCGACTGGAACTCACCTATGAGCTTGGTGCGGTCGGCCTGTGCCATATACATGGAAGCGGCATCGGTATCGGTATAGTTGGTGGGGATATAGTACAGACGGGCTACATTCTTCCTGTCGTGGTTGAGGTCGGGGGTATAGCTGCTCCAGCATTCGGTGATATTCTCGCAGCGATAGGTCATGCCGTAGTCGTCGGCGATGAACATTGCCTGTATATCGGGGCGCACCGTGCGAAGATAATCCACGGTAAGGAAGCCCACGAACAGGACTACCACGGATATGGCTATAACATGGAACTTATAGTGGTAAAAGAAGTTGGAGACCTTCTCGCGGAAGGTATATTCACGTTTTTCGGGCTCCTTCTCCTGCTCTATCTCGTCTTCTTCTATCTGACCCTGCTTGAGCTTCATCAGCTCGAGCTTCTGACGGCGCAGCCGCTGCTCATAGCTGCGGCGGGCGGCATCGTCCTCCCTGGCTCTGCGCAGGGATTCCTCGGAATCGCGGTGGAGCTCCTCGGAGCGCTGCTTTTTCTTATTGCTCTCTATCTCATCGAGCAGATCGTGTTTCATCGGATC
>JAFPPJ010000264.1 GCA_017410745.1 Oscillospiraceae bacterium | reverse complement strand
GCATGGATGTGCTCGAGATCGCCACAGGCCCGGGCATGATAGCAAAGCAGGTGGCTGACAGTGCGGGCAGCATCACAGCCACGGATTTTTCGGAAAAGATGCTGGCAGTAGCACGCAGAGGTATCATACCTTCAAATCTCACCTTTGAACAGGCGGATGCAAGCTGTCTGCCCTATGAGGATGACAGCTATGATGTAGTTATAATAGCAAATGCCCTCCATGTTATACCGGGAGCTGAGAATGTACTTTCGGAGATCAGACGTGTGCTGAAAAGCGGCGGGATGCTCATAGCACCGAACTTTATACATGACAATAAAAACAAGATCAGCGAAGCATTCAGCAAGGCTCTTGCACTGTCCGGCGTGAAGTTTGAATCGAAATGGGACGATGCAGGCTATATCGGTTTTCTCGAAGAGAACGGGTTTGACGTGGTACTGTCAAAACGGATGCCTTCTACTATACCGCTTATGTATACCGAATGCAAGTGCCGCTGATCGCATCATCGGAGGTCTGTTATGGAGTTTCTTGTACGTCAGGCAATAAGGAGATATCTTAAACGTCACTATAGGCGTGAGATGCGCAGTATTATCGCACGCGCTGAAAGGATACGCCCGAAGCTTGCAAAAAGAGCGCCGTATATCGGCGGGAAAAAGAATGCTCTTGCCAATAATCTGGATATGTTCATACTGTTCCTTTCATATTATGAAGCATCCGGTCACCGCATGGCAGGTGATGCCATAGATGAGATAATAGACGATATTTACAGACACCTGAGATTTCTTGACATATTTATGGACATTAACCGCCGCCCGTTTCTTATTTTGCTGCGGAATTGCCTCTATAAAAGCTATCTCCGCTATGCAGAAAAGGTGCGGCAGAAACAAAGCAAAGGCGAATGGCTCGCTTCATGGGGAATGTCAGTCGATCCTGATAAAACGGATGAAGGTTTCGCATTTACTCTTATTGGATGCCCGATAGCAGAGTACGGCAAAAAATACGGATATACAGAGCTTATACCGCATATGTGCGCACTCGATCACGCCTACGCCAAATTACTGCACGCTAAGCTCATACGCACCCATACCGTCGCATTGGGAGCGGATTCATGCGACTACTGGTATGTCCCCGATAAAAGCAGAACAGCACGAAATTTCAAAGGAAAAATCGTATGACGACACTCTTCCCCGCTGCAGGCAGAGTTTTATTCCTGCATAGAAAATGAGTCTATATCCGTATTTTTGTTTGTGAAAAATGGATATTGACTGTTCGCACGTTTTATGTTATCATTGTTAGCGTACATTGATAACATAAAGGTGGTGAGAAAATGCCGAGGGATAAGACCGAAAGTCATATCAAGGTAAATGCCGCGATACGCGCAGAATTTCTTGAAAAGGGATATGAAAAGGCATCGGTGCGCAGCATCGGCGAGCGTGCAGGCATGACATCCGCCGGGCTCTACCGCCATTACAGGGATAAAGAGGATATGTTCGCCTCCATAGCAGACCCGCTGATAGAACAGGTGACCGCATGGCTGAACGATCACATCAGCAGCCGTTCCGAGCTTATCGGGAAGGAAAACGGCTCCCTGTTGGATGAGACGGTCATTGATCTGATAAAGGAAGTGGTTTTGCCGCAGAAAGAGGATTTTTATATCCTTCTGTGCTGTGCGCAGGGCACACGATATGAAAATTTCATCCATGATATGGTGGAGTCTCAGCAGCCGGCTCTGTCCTCTGCCATAAAGCAGATGAAAGCTGCAGGCTGTCCTGCCGCAGAAATAAGCGATGCCGAGCTGCACTTCATACTCAGCGCATTCGTTACTGCGGTGTTTGAACCTATCATACACAAATATCCCGATGACATGATAGAACATTATCTCGACACGATAAATGCGTTCTTTATGCCGGGATGGAAGAGCATAATGGGAATATGACTTTACCGGAGAGCACATCTCCGGTAAGTTAACAGAATATAGTTAGCAGTAGCTAACGCAAGGAGGATATATGAAAACAAAACATATGGGCGATCCGATGAAGATCATCAACGAATACGCGGGCAGCTACCGCCATCTGATAACGCTTGGACGTATAATAGCGGCAGTAAGCGCACTTCTCACCCTCGTGCCGTTCTATGATATATGGAAGATCATAAGCATCGCAGTCAAGGGCGAGGATCTGAGCGGCATAGCACCGGTCGCATGGCAGGCGGTGATAATAACAGTGACAGCGCTGCTCATATATATCGCGGCACTGTTATGCACACATATAGCCGCATTCCATGTGCAGGCGGTGATGAGGAGCAGACTCATGCGCCGTATCATCACTCTCCCCTTAGGTGTGTTTGATGAGGACGGCACGGGCAAGATACGCCGCACGGTAAATGAATCCACAGCAGCGACCGAAACCTATATAGCCCACAATCTTGCGGATAAGGCAGTTGCAACTGCAACTCCCATCGGGCTTATCATACTTCTTCTCATATTTGACTGGAGGATAGGACTTATCTGCCTTATCCCCGCAGTGATAGGCTTTGCATGCATGATGGGCATGATGGGGCACGGCATGCAGGAGAAGATGGCAGAATATCAGAACGCCCTTGACACCATGAGCAGCGAGGCTACTGAATACGTCAGAGGAATCCCTGTGGTAAAGGTATTCGGTCAGTCCGTCCACTCCTTCACGCGCTTCAAGAACGCCATAGACGGCTTCGGCAAATGGGCTACAGAGTATACCCTTCTGCTGCGCATACCTATGGTAGGCTTCATGACATGCATCAATTCCGTATTTGCATTCATTGTAGCAGCAGCCTTCTTCTTCTCGGGGAACGGGATAACTCCGGAGCTGGTACTAAATGTCATGTACTATATCATAATCACGCCGCTACTCACCATAACCCTCACGAAGATAGCCTATTCCGGCGAACAGGAAATGGTACTGATAGATGCCCTGAACAGGATAGAGAGCATAAATAAGATACAGCCTCTTTTAGAACCTAAGACCCCTGCAGTACCCAAGGATCACAGCATATC
>JAFPPJ010000263.1 GCA_017410745.1 Oscillospiraceae bacterium | reverse complement strand
ATTTTAGAAAATGGTAACGTTTTTATGACTTATGCAGGTGACATTATGCAAAATTGCATGATCAGCTGTTTTCGAGATCCTTTTCTGCTTTGGTGATCTGGAGATAATCGGGCACGAGAAGACCGGCCTCTGCGGGCTCCTTTGTCATAGCGGCACAGCACAGACCTACAGCAGTCCTTCTGCGGAGATGAACGGACGCTGTGCGGACAGACGGGGTATTATCATATGACAGATACGAAACATCGCCTGTGACGAGAACTTCATCATATCTGCTCATAGACGATACCACATCCTCGGCTTTGTCTATCGAGTCGGGGGTGAGCCTTTCCACACTGCCGTCGGATATACGGAAAAATGCATTATACATAAGATCCTGTCTTGCATGCATCACGGCACACACTACGCCTTCATAGGCGGCAAGCTCGTATACAAGGGCTTCAAGTGCAGATACTCCCACACATTTCCTGTCAAGGGCATAGCATATCCCCTGCACTGCCGATATGCCTATACGAAGCCCGGTATATGAACCGGGGCCGCTTATGGCTGCGAACACGTCTATATCCTTCATATCCAATCCCGCATCGGTAAGTACACGCTTTGCGAGCGGCAGTATCACCTGCGAATGGGTATGCTCGGTAACAAATGCGCTTTCAGCAAGAACGCCCATGTCACTTACTATGGCACAGGCAGCAGTCTTATCACAGGTATCTATACCCAGTACAGTCATATATCAAGCTCCTTATCGGATGTGATGATTATTATTCGGTGGCCTTCCTCACTGCCCTGCTGTATCTCAACAGTGATATCTTCATCGAGGAGACCTTCCGTATTCTCAGACCATTCTGCGGCAATGACGGTATTTTTGCCGAGATAATCGTAATATCCCGTAGATTCAAGAGAATCCGCACCGTTTATTCGGTACATATCAAAATGGCAGAGACGCAGCTTGTCACCGCAGTATTCATTGACAATCGCAAAAGTGGGACTGCTGACTATATCCGGCAGCCCCATACCGAGCGCTATGCCTCTTGTCATAGTGGTCTTGCCCGCACCAAGTCCGCCCCTGTATGCAATAGTTTCGCCGCCCCTGAGGGCAGCGCCTAATTTCTTGCCTATTTCGATCGTATCTGCGGGTGAATATGAATCAAAGCGTATCTCAGCCATACTGCTCCTCTATCTTGTCTATACCGAAGATGTCACGCAGCGACTGCTCCGGCTCATGCTCTTCCTTCTGACATGATATAGATACCTTGTCCTTGCACACATCTACATTCATGATCCTGAATTTCTCGCAGAAGAATGATATATCATCATCCTCGAGCGAACGTATCTTATATCTCTTCCTCTCGGAATATCCGAGCTTCTCGGTATTGATTATATCAAATCCGAAAAGCGGTGTACGCACACCTATGCTGCCAATCTCAAACTCGCTCACATTCTCGAATATGATCTCACAGCTGAGCTTGACAGGGTCATGCGCATAGAACATCATACGCAAAAACGGTACCTTGACCCCTTCACTGCCGATACCTGCATAAAAGCTGAAATCACCGTATGCATCAAAGTCGTACCAGTAGAAATCCTCGTTGACATCGGTGATCTGCTCGATACCGTATATCTCGCCGAATTTCTTCTTGAGGGCGGAACGCTCCTCCTTCATGGGCATGCTCTTTCTCATGCCTACAGCAAGCTTTTCAAAGCCCATGCCCTCATACCATTTGATGAGGGAATCCTCGCAGAATATCTGCACATTGAGCTTATACAGACCGGTCTGGCAATATTCGACGATACGGCGCACTATCTCTGCACCTATACCGTGCTTGCGGTATTCGGTGCGTACACATATGCCGCTCATGACAGCGGCAATAAGGCCGTCGGAAGCCACACGCCCCAGACCTACAAGCTTGTCTCCGTCATAAGCATAGCATGAATAGAAGCTCTCATTCGCCTTAGCGATATCATCATCTGTATAACCGCTCAGCTGATACCATTCGAGTGCCTTGTAAAGTTCGATAGCATCATCGGGCTTTTTCAGATGTGAAAGATATTCTATCTCCATATAAGCCCTCCTCTGCCATTTATTGAAATTCAACAAAACACCTATGTTTATTATACCACGTTTTTATGATATATCAATAGAGTAAAGCGATTTTTGTATTATGTTACAATAATATATTGTTCATATTGTCTATTTTGATTATATCGGCAATATCCTTCGGCAACGGTGATGTGAAACTCATTCTTTCGCCTGTGACCTTATGCTCAAACCCGATATATGAACAATGGAGAGCTTGTCTTGATATATGCTCTGCACATCCGCCGTAGAGCGCGTCGCCTGCAAGAGGATGGCCTGTTTCAGCCATATGCACCCTGATCTGATGCCTTCTGCCTGTAAGGAGCGTACATTCGACAAGAGTATAATCCTTTCCGCACATGAGAGGTCTGACAACAGTTACGGACGGTCTGCCCATGGTGCTGCATATCATCCTGCCGCTGCCGTTTATGATCGGGAGATCTATTCTGACAGGCTCCTCTATCTTGCCGCAGCATATTGCAGTATATCTCTTAGAGCAAACTATGTCTGCGGCATAGCTGTGCTTTGCTATAAGGCATATACCCGTGGTATCCTTGTCAAGGCGGTTTATCACATGAAATCCATGGTCGCCCGAAAACACATTTTCGAGGGTGTCGCCGTTATACAGCGTCACACTATGCACAGGCATCGACGATGGCTTATCCGCAGCAATATAGTCTTCATCCTCATATATGATCTTGACACGCACATCTGTCGGCGGCGCATCATTGACCTCATCCGGGAGAAGCACCTCTATTCCCTGCCCCGCAGTGAGCGTTTCATCCGTCCTGCACGGCAGTCCTCCGCATGCTTTCAGCGCTTTTATGAGCGAGGAAGAAAATCCTCTCTGTTTCAGGAATGTGCTGACAGATACGGCTCTGTCAGCAGTAAGAAAGATCCTTCTTCTCATGGGGATCTTCCTCCATATAGATAAGTCGAAGATATTCTGCCATGATAACATTTGTCAGCGGTATAACTATCATGAGAGGGAATACAAGAAGTGCGGTAAGATACCAGGGCAGACAATAGAAATACAGCTTTATGGAAAAAGTAGGATGCCTTCTGATAAATGCACGGGATATATTTACAAGTTCGCCCGCAGACATATCCGGATTCTCTGCAAACAGAAATGGTATGAACACCATATCAAGCATACTGAGGTATGTACATATCAGTACTATGAATATAAGGAATATTCCGATAGATGCGCTTACAGTGACCTCTGTACCCATAGTTACCCTGAACACGACGGTTATGAACTTTATTGCACCGCCGCATATAACTGCGCGACAGAGGAATTTCATATCAGTCAGCAGTTTGACCTTGAAGCATTTTTTCATCATCTTGCCAGATGAATAGCAGGCAAAGAGCGATGAGAGCGGCATGACAGTACCTCGCGAAAGCTGCCAGTAGAACCACCTGACACCGAAGTGGAGAGGTATCGCACCTACATAGACCACCACGCATAATAACACAGCAGCCACCCAATACTGTATGGGACAGGTAAGGGATGGTACAGCAAGGTATGTTTCATTCGTGCCGGAAATCATGGATATAAATATCACACACGCATAGACAAAACCGATGATACCTGCATTGAGTACTACGATGAAGCACATCTCGGGCCATCCTGTCTTTATGCCTATGACAGCCCTGCGGTGCATTTCCTTTATCGTGTAGAGATTCTTATCAGAAGAGTTCGTCATATCCGCTGTCCTCCTCGGGCAGATCAAACAGCGCTTCGCCGGAATCGGAATATCCGACGCTCTCATATCCGGGTATCTTGCCGAGTATTTCAAAGCAATAACCCTGCTGCCACATTTGCGCGGTCACAAGTATCTCATATCCGTGACCCATTGGGCATGCAAATTCCATCGGCTTGAACTTGGGAAGCCCGAAGCATGACATCATATTCATAAGTATGCCCGAATGTGTGACAATTGCGGCATTTGTGATATCATCGCGCATCATATCAAGTATTATGGTATTGAGCGCGACATAGCAGCGAGTCATCATATTTCGAAGGCTTTCTCCGTTTGGAGGAGGATTGTCAAGTCCGCCTTTGAGCCATTTCTTATAGCTGTCGAGCTGGGCGAGCTCCTCTGCGCTGCAGCCTTCAAAGGCACCAAAGTCCATTTCACGCAGTTCATCTATCTCGGTCATTTCCCTGTCGGGGAAAAGTATCTCGGCAGTCTGTACAGCTCTTTCGAGAGGACTGGTATATACCCGTGCTACCTTAGGATACTCATGTGTTTCATAGAGTTCGCGGAGTTCTTCCTTGCCCTCCTCTGTAAGAGGAAGGTCTGTCTTGCCGATATATATGCCGCTGTCGTTGGCAGACGTTCTGCCATGTCTTATCACAGCGATCCTGTATCCCTTCATGCCCTGTGTTCCTTCCTTCTTCTGTGCGCAGGTCTGAATCCTGTTCTGCCTGCAGAGCGTCTGTTATAGCATCTGTCACATATATCAAAACGATGATCCCATGACAGTCTTCTGCCGCAGCTGCGGCATGTCTTTCCTGTAAGCGCCTGTTCACCGAGTATACGCATGGTTATGCTCGATATATCGGTCTTTATCCTGATGATCTCCTTTTCGGAACCGTCCTTCCAGAATTTGGTGGAGAAGTGGAAAAGCAGGTCGCATATCTTATATGCTGTCTCAAGCTCGGAAAGCTGGCTTTTCTCGGAATAGGCAGGCTCAACATCCTCAAGATGCACTACCGCATGGCGTATCACATTTTCGGACAGCTCTTCCCACAATGCATACACCGCAGGATCACGTTCATCTATGGGTATACTTATAAGCTCGTAGATCAGGTATTTGTCGGAGGTAAGACGTTCAAGCACCTTGCACAGCTTTATCTCAGTCTTGATATTTGCCTTGGTATATCCGTCCTTGTCTTCGATGGAGTTCCATTTTTCGAGTATCTTTGACAAAGATACATTCAGGTCAAGGAGTGACGGCGGGAATTCGATTATTGCGTTAGTTATATCGGATACCCTGTCCTTTATACCGTCGCGTATCATATCGGACGAATACAGTGATGAATAATATCCCGTATCGAACATCCCGTATCGTCCTGCACGACCTGCTATCTGCTGTATCTCATCCGAACGCAGCGGCCTTTTTTCCCTGCCGTCAAACTTCTGATCCTCTATGAAAACTATGCGTCTGATGGGCATGTTAAGTCCCATTCCTATCGCATCGGTAGCAACTACCACATCTGTTTCTCCGGAATTGAACTTGCGTGCTTCCTCGTGGCGGACATCATATGGCAAAGCGCCGTATATTATGCTGCATCTGAGCCCGTCATGCTGAAGCTCTGCGGCAACAGCATGTACATCACGCCTTGTGAATACGATGAGCGCATCGCCTGTCTCCACATCATACGGGAATGTCTCAAAGGTGTCATCAAATTCAAGGGCTGTACGCCTTTCTGTATAATGCACCTCGTATGTATCACCGCATTCCTCGATAAGCTTGATGAGTATATGTTCTGCATGAGGCGCAGCACAAAGATATATCCTGTCTGCACATGCGCCGAGTATCGCACGAGTCCACGCACCGCCCCTGAATTCATCGCCTACCATCTGCGCTTCATCTATTACAGCCACATCATAATGCTTCCCTGTATCGAGCATCTCTATCGTTGATGACTGAAGCTGTGCACATGGTATATATATGCATTCCTCGCCTGTAACAAGATTGCAGGGACGGGTAAAGTTAAGGTTCTCAAACTGCTCATAGGCAAGGAGTCTGAGCGGAGCAAGATATATGCCCGTATCAGCATTCTTCAGATCTTCGACTGCTCTGTATGTCTTGCCTGAATTGGTGGGACCTATGCACAGCACAAAATGCCGCTTCATCTTCCTTGCCTCGGGATAAAGCAAGGCATATGAATCGGGTATAGTGTCAAGTATATCACTTTGCAGGCGCAGGAATGCTTCTGCATTTGTGCGTACTTCATTGTAGTTGTCAGCAAAGAAGCGGTTTGCCGCAAGCATTTCCATGAGACGGGTGACAGTAAAGTCATTTTTTATCTCATCAAGAAGTCTCCACACTCTCTGACTGTCCTTGAGCTTCTGCTTTGCTATTGCTCTGAATACCCACTCAAACTGGCGTCTGTCCGCTCCCGTGCTTTCAAGGTAAAGGTCAGTGATGCCGTTTAAAAGGCGCTTGTTAAGATAGTCCACGCACAGAGGGAGTTCCTTTATATATAACTGCGAGAAGCCGACCTCTTCGTATTTCTCAACGAATCTGTCTGCATTATCGGGTGAGAGCCCTTCTGTAGATACTCCTGTGATATTGAAAAGTGTGAGCCTTGTATTGGAGAATGCCGAATTGATCAGGTCTTCTGCTTTTCCACGCACTTTTTTCACTATTTTCTGGAAGTTCTCATTATAGAACTTCTCCATATCAAGCTCTGTCTGTCTGTGCCTTACAGAGGCCTCGGTAACAGGTATGCCCTCTGCTATGAGCTTATCTATCGCATCCTTGTTTTTATTATAGTATTCGCGCTGGCGCTGTTTTCCTGCTTCGGATACTATAGCTTTATACTTCTTATTGTTTTCAAAAGAATTTGCTATCGCTTCCGCAGGCCCTTTCCTGCGCTCGGAACTTTTCTTTATCTCGTTTTTTATCTTCTTTATCTGTAATTCGTAAAAAATCTCAAAATTATCCAATCATGATGCTCCTTGATCATCGGCTTTTCAGATCGACGCATACCACGACCATATTGCCGTTTTTGTCATAAAGCTTAGAGGAGATCGTCTTGCAGCTGTTGCCGGTGGCGTTGGAAATATACCATCCGGAAATGAAAGGATCCTCTATCTGCTCCTTGATCGCATAGAAATAGTTCTTTATATCGTGGTTGACACCCTTTACAGCGGGCACAAATCCGTCAAGCACGACGGTATCACCGCTCATCACGGTATCTGTGATCTGAAATCCCTTTTTGTCTATCAGATACGCACATTCTATCTCGCTGTGTTCATTCACATAGTCGCGCAGCTCCGCGTCGTAATCGTCGCCTTCCATGCACAGCAAGCGGTTGACAAGATCGTATATCGTGCGTTTATAGCTTTCTATCTTGATACTTGTGACGGTCTCATTATTCTTGGTGGAGATATTCAGGCGCTTTGCCGCAT
>JAFPPJ010000262.1 GCA_017410745.1 Oscillospiraceae bacterium | reverse complement strand
GTCCGAGAACATAGTCGCCATAAAGGGTATCATTACAAGGAACATCATAGGAAGTGTCAGCGTGCCCAGAGACTGTGCATCGGTAGCCATAGCACCGATTATCATGGATGCGAACAATCCTATCGCGATGCCCAGGAACAGCTCAAGTCCTATGAGCAGGAACGTGCCTGCGGACATTGACATACCGAGCTGTGCGAGCGCCTGCGGCAGATTGAGTATATCCGACTGTGTAACATCCATAGTGCCGGCAGGAGTGTTCATCTCCATGACCATTTCCTTAGCCATGTCTCCCGTGAAGCCGAGCATGTAGAATACGAAGCCGACGCTCATCACGAGGGAGTTGAGCAGTGCCACGATCACAGCAGCCAGCATCTTGCTGAGCAGTACGCTGAGCCTTGACACAGGGGATGAGAGCAGCGTCTCAAGGGTCTTGTCTATCTTTTCCGTGGATATGGCGGTCATGATCATCGTCGATGCCATCACCAGCAGGAAGAATATAGCCATAGGCAGTATCATGTTCAGCGACATCATTATGCCCTGCACCGACTCGGGCGCTATCCTTGCAGTCCTGCCGTTTGCTATGGTGAAGTCCACCGTGACGGCAGGGTCGTTCATGAGCTCGGTATCCTCATCGGATATGCCAAGCTTGTCATGCTTCACATAGTCGCTCAGATAGTCTTCAATCGCCTGTGTGCCGGCACCTGTCATATCCTCCACCATGTTGGTGAGGCCTGTGCCGCCTATCTCGGTGTATACCTGCAGCTCGGGCTTTTCGCCGTTCTCTGCCTTCTGTGTGAAGTCTGCGGGTATGATGAGCAGCGTCTTGAGCTCATTCTTCTGCATTACGGTGTATGCATCACCGTTGTATCCGTCTGCACTTATCATCTTTGCGGTCACGCCGTAATCGGGGAGCTTTTCCACCATCTCCGATACGAACTGACTGTTGTCAAGAGAGAGGATGGACATATTCTGCGATGACTCCTCTGCATTCGTGCGCGCGCTGCCGACTACCTTGCCGATAACCATCAGCATAGTGCATGTGACTATCATGGATATTATCGCCTGCTTCGTCAGAAGCTGCGAAAGCTCCTTTTTAAGAAGATTTCCGAACTTCATCCGATACCACCCTTTCAAATACTTCCTCCAGATTTGCTGCCCCGAACTTCTCCTCGAGATCGGCGATCGTGCCCACAGCGAGCAGATGTCCCTCAGCAATGATGCCTACCCTGTCGCTTATCTGCTCTATCTCGAGCATATTGTGGGATGACAGCAGGAAGCTCATGCCCTCTTCCCTTGACAGTCTCTTGATGGTCTTCCTTATGTCGAGGGCATTTATTACATCAAGACCGGATGTAGCCTCGTCAAGTATCGCCAGCTTAGGTCTTGTCATGACCGCACGGGAAAGCAGCAGCTTTCTTGTCATGCCGCGGGAATAGGAATTTATCTTCTCCTCGAGCCTGTCTCCGAGACCGCACATTTCCACCGCGCGCTTCACATATTCATCCACCTGAGCCTTGTCCGCAGAGAACAGGCCTGCCATGAAATAGAGATAGTCTATGCCCTTCATGGTCTTGTATGCGCCTGCCTCATCGGGCAGATATGTTATGGATTCGCGCACCTTCGCAGGATCCTTGCGTATGCTGTGGCCTGATACCACTGCGTCGCCGTCGGTAGGCGAGAGGAGCGTGGATATCATTCTTATCGTCGTTGTCTTGCCGGCGCCGTTCGGGCCTATGAGGGCGAATATCTCGCCCTCATTTATCTCAAAGGATATGCCGTCTACAGCATTTACTCCCTTTTTATAGGACTTTGTGAGCCCCTTTACTTCAAGTACCATATGTCCTCCGCATCAGCCTGCTATCGAGTTTACGCTCACGATCGCAACGATTATGTATATTACTGCTACTGCGATGACAGCAGGAGAGGTGAAAAATGCCTTCCATGTCAGGCCCTTCTTGTCGGGTACGTCTATCATGTAGCTTGTCACGGTGTCTGTGTCGGTGTTTACCTTGCCGTTCTTCTTGATGAATATCACAAGGCATACCAGACCGATAACGCTTACTATAGCAGCGTATATGAGCATCGCGGTGGTGTTGTCGGTCTTGTAGGCGAATAAGTACTGCATGCCCATCGCATTGAGGTTAGCGAGCATATGTGCAGCGATGGAGAAGAAGATGGAGCCGGTCTTGAGTGTGAGATAACCGAGCAGGAGACCGAGCAGGAATCCGTTGAATATCTGATTGAAGTTGCCGTGCATAAGTCCGAAGAGTATGGAGCTTGCATAGAGCGCGAACCTGCGGTCAATGGGTGCGAGCGCGTTGAGCACGAAGCCTCTGCAAAGGAGCTCTTCGGTAACAGGCGCTACTATAACGAAGTAGAAGAATATGAGCGCTGTGAGCTTCGGGTCACCGTTGAACGTGGTCATGGTCTGCATGTTCTCACTCACGCCCGTCATCTGTGTGACAGATTCGATAACGCCCTGGATGACTATAGACAGTCCCTGGAGTGCGAGTATGCCGATAACACCGCCCACTGCAAAGGGTGCCTTTCTCGGTGCGGAGAAGACCTCCTTGGCCTTGAACGCCTTGAGTGCAGCTATCATGATAAGGAATGTGCCTATGTTGCCGAAAAGGTATCCGATAGTATTCACCACATTGGCAAAGAAGGGATCCTGTGCATTCGCCGCTCCTGCCTCCTGTGCCTTCTGCATGAGCTCGGCCTGTGAGATACCGGGATTTTCCTGCATTATCCTTGCCGTGATGCCGGAGCTTACCACAACTCCTGCTATGAGCGACACGCCGAGCACTATGAGCAGCTGCAGTATCATTGCAATACCTGCAGTGTTGTATGAGTGCTTTATCTTCCTTTTGAGCATCACAGGCTCCATAGCCTGTTCGGGAGGACTCCCGTAATTCATCTGCTGATCCATAATATGTACCCCCATATTTTATTTACTATAAGATTATACCATATCCTGTCGGATATTACCATTAAAATAGGATTAGAAATCGTGCGCCGCCTTGTTTTCCCGCAAATATCGCCGCGGGTCGTACCCGCCAATATCGCTGCGGATCGTACCCGCCAAGGTCGCCGCGGGTCGTGCCCGCCAATATCGCTGCGGGTCGTACCCGCTATTTTGTTTTGGCCTTTACGCGGAAGAAGTATCCGATCAGTCGGATCAAGAAGATCAGATATTCTATCGTAATTACGGTGTATACTATGACAAATTCCAGTAGTGCCGGGAGACTGTCATCCTCTGCAAGCGTAGTGAAATAGAGCACCATCAGTCCGATGCATACCACTATCATCAGTGCGATGGTCAGGCCGAAGGTCAGTGTCAGTCTCTTTGCGCGTGTGTACTCATCCGCAATATCGGAATAGAAGTACGGCTCCTCTTCGTCATCATCCCATCGCTTCGTCCATATCGTGAAGCCCATCGTCCTTGATACGCTCGTGAATTCCAGCTTCCAGCCCTCATCCTTGATTAGCTGATAGTATTCATCGGATGCAACGTTCTGATAGTCCACCACGAATTTCAGCTTTGCGCTCTCCTCCTTCAGGAAGTAGAAGCACAGGCCTGCCGGGTCAAAGCGGTAGAACACCCAGCCCTGACGAGCCATGTCCTGTACCCACTGTTCAGCCTTGTCGGGCGCATAGAACCAGCCGGGCTTTATCGCCATCTTCATGGTCTTTTCCTTCAGCATACGCTTCTCTGTGGCCTTGTCGTATATGAAGTTCTCCTCGGGGATGGTCTTCATATATCCGCCCATCTTCGTTGTCTCTCCGGGCATCTTCTTGTCGCAGATGATGAACGCTGCCCATATCGCTCCCACGGCGATCATGATCAAGCTGTATATCAGAGTATCGGGCATTACGAAAAGCGTTTCCTTCTCCATGTCCACTCGTGCCATTATCATGCCGCTGAACATGCCGATGCACCCACATATCATAAAGAAGCAGAGCATTTTCAGTATGCTGTGGAGTGTCCTGTATGATGTGTAGCTTATGTCCTCGTCCGTGTTCTCATTGCACGTCACATAGAAAAGCTTCCCGCTGCAAAGTTCTTCCCAGCCTTTAGCAGCAGTGCCTTTCTTTAAGCCGCCCTTTTCGAGCACTATCCTGTGATGCACCTTACGGGGAGCCGCATCCTCAAATGTGCAGTTCCCGAAGAAGCCCATGCTCACGAGCTTCTTGCCCTGAGATGCAAGTCCGTCCAGCTTCTTTTCCGCCGAAACAGGGTCTATTATCCAAAGCGGCAGCATCATTTTCATATAGCTCCTCCCTCTGCGACAGTCCTGATGTTCGTATATACGCTCTCTATCCGTGCGATCTCACGTTCGAGTATCTGTGTGCCCGTGTCCGTGCGCTCATATACCGTGCGCTTGTCCGTGTTGTCGTATATATCTATCAGTCCGTCCTTCTGCATCTTGGTAAGCGTGCCGTATATAGTGCCCGAGCCCAGCTTGATGCGGTCGCCGGTGAGCTCCGCCACATACTTTGATATTCCGTAGCCGTGACGGGGCTCATACAGCGAGAGCAGTATATACAGCGCGGTTTCAGTCATAGGGAGATAGCTCTTTACAAGCTTTTCAAATTCCGGCAAATCATCACCCTCGATCAATCAAATATCAACTTGCGCTTGCCGTTCTTGTCCTTGGGATACTCGCGCACCCTTACCACATATTCAAGATTTACCGTCTGAGCCTCGCCGCTCTCGAAGTCCTTTATCACGCACCAGCCGTCCTTTACCAGGTCGAGCACACCGCTCACCATGCTGCTGCTCCCGAGAGTGTATATCACTACGTCCTTGCCGAGATATTCCCTTATCATATCTTCCATGATCTTAGCCTTGCCTTTCTTTCTGCGCAGACATGCTTTACTGCGTACCAGTTCAGCTTCCCGCTCCTCTTTTCTTCTCCTTGCGATCATTGTAAAGACCACGAGCCATATGAACCAAGTGTTCATTTTGCACCTCAGATCGTATACAGATGCAGGACATATTTACAGATGATCCCGACCACGCCTGCCGCGATACATATATAGAAGAATACTTTTCCAAGCTTCTCTATGCTTTCGTTCCCGCTCTCCTTGCCGTTGAGTGTGGAGATATTCAGTATGATGCTGCCGAATATCCATGAGAAGAAGGGATTTAGCACCGCCAGCACAAGTGCCAGAACGAACAAGAATGTCATCAGACCCTTTACAGTATCGGGTTTCCTCCGGAATTCATCTTTCATTATCCTGCGCCTCTTTCCTGTACCTTCGGACTTATCAGCCGTTAGCGTTCATTGCAGCTTCGATGAGCTCGGGATGAGCAAGTATATACGCTGCGATCGCCCAGCTTGCACCGCTTACCAGAAGTGCGAGCACATCGAATACGATGCCGACCGTGATCTTGTGTGTCTCCTTGTGGAGCACTGCGGTAACTATGCCTATGATTGCGAGTATGATGCCGACTATCGGAACGAATGCTCCGGCCAGTATGCCGATGACTCCGAGTACTATTGCTGCTGTCCACTGCTTCTTTTCATTGATGTTGGTGTTCATATTTATCCTCCTGTTTCATCGTGACATATCGTGTCGTGATGTATCACGCTCCGATATGTCGAACCTCGATATATCATGGTTAGAGTATATCACACCTCGACATAGTTGTCAATACCCTTTCGTATGAATTTACGTTTCGCACAACACACGCACCATCTATCCCCTCTCCGGATGTGCACACTGTACAATTCCTGCCGTTTTCACGTCCGATCGTCCGCCCTCCGCCGTATGTCTGCGCAAAACAAAAGCGCGGGCTATCAGTCCCGCGCTTTCATTTTTTTAAGGAGAAACGTATATTAAGATCGCATTGCGATCACGAACAAGCTCAATTCTTCTTGCCGCTGTTGCGTACATTCTCGGCAAAGCTCTGTCTTGTGAAGGGATTAGTCACCTTCATGAGCGGATCATTGGGCGTGATGAGATCAGAGATGAAATCAAACACTGTAACGATGCCGTTTAGTATTGCCAATACTGCATTCTCTGCAATTTCTGCTGCCTTTTTCATATAACCGCCTCCTGTAGTGGTTTCCCTTTCAGTGTCTATATTCTACCACATTAATGCTGAGATTTCAATTTAAATCAGATTAGAATAAGATTAAAATCAGCGCTCAGATACTGAATCTGATTTTTCGCTCCCGCAACTGTTAAGGCACATAAATAGTATCATGACCGTAAACGGCAAAGTCTTTATACGTTCACGATAAACAGTGGAAAGCTGTCATATCCCTTCCGCATAAAGATATCCCCGGAGCCTGTCCGGGGATTGTCTTACTTTATCACTGCGAGGAGCGCTTCCCTGAGCAGCTTGCAGGCAAGTGCCGTGGAGCGTCCGCTCTGGTCGTAGTGGGGGGACAGCTCGTTTATGTCCATACCCACTATGTCTAGACTGCCTATCTTTATCACCGCATCGAGCAGCTGCGAGAAGGTCGCACCGCCTGCCTCGGGCGTACCGGTGCCGGGGAGGTATGCGGGGTCGAGCACATCAAGGTCTATCGTGAGATACACCTTCTTGCCCGCGAGCGCCTTCACGCACTCATCCACTCCCGAGAAATCAACGCCGCTCACAGCCGCGGGATATATGTGCCCGTGCTCGCGTGCGAACTCGAATTCGTATCTCTCACCGCTGCGTATGCCGAACTGCCATATATGACCGTCACCGACTATGTCATAGCAGCGGCGCATCACACAGGCGTGTGACAGTCTTTCCCCGAGATAGTCCTCTCTGAGGTCTGTATGCGCATCGAACTGTATGATATGCACATCGCCGTATTTCTGTGTGACCGCCCTGAACGCACCGAGGGTCACAAGATGCTCGCCGCCGAGCATCACGGGCAGCTTGCCCGCATCGAGTATCTCAGCGGTATGTGCCTTTATATCGTCAAGTGCGGACACAGGCGAGCCGAAGCGCAGCTCAAGGTCGCCCGAGTCGAACACGCTTATGTCTGTAAGATCCTTGTCCTGATAGGGGGAGTATGTCTCTATCCCGAAGCTCTCGCTCCTTATGGCAGCAGGGCCGAAGCGCGTGCCGGGGCGGAATGAGGTGGTGCTGTCAAAGGGCG
>JAFPPJ010000261.1 GCA_017410745.1 Oscillospiraceae bacterium | reverse complement strand
GCCCCTCTCATATTCGAGCGGCTGCTCAAGATCGCCGAGAGCGACCCTTTCCGCAAAGGCAGATAGCCTTACAAAGGGTGCTGCCACTGTGAAATATATGTATATCACCGCACCCGCAAGGAATACGATGCATATACCGCACATCACATACAGCGGTGTGCTGTCCGTGCTGCCGACTGCAAGTATCTCCCGGCGCAGCGATGCGGCACATTCAGCAGCGCCCGCAGTATCGCCGCTTTCGGCGAGACGTTCTATCTCATTGAGCATGACTGCCTGATCTCCTGTGCGGGCAGACAGCTTCTTTTCGTTCATTACCGCAGCCGTACATACTGCAATGAGCAGCAGCGCAAATACAGCCGCCGCCGAGATAAGCCTTTTCATTCCTTGTCCTCCAGCATATATCCGAGTTTCCATACGGTCTTTATGTATCGCGGCGATGCGGGATCATCCTCAAGCTTTTCCCGAAGCCACCGTATATGCACCGTAAGGGTGGAAGGCTCTACCTCTGCGAATGTGCCCCATACCTCGGATATGATCTTGTCCTTTGGTACGGCGGTGTTCTTGTTGCGGCACAGATATGTCAGCAGGTCAAATTCCCGCTGTGCAAGCGTGACGGGCTTGCCCGCCTTTGTAACTGTCCGCGTGGCGGTATCTATAACGACATCGCCGAAGCCTGTGCTCTCATGTGTGAAGCTGCCGTATGCGCGGCGCATAGCCGCATTGATGCGTGAAAGCAGTTCCTTCATTGAATACGGCTTTTCAAGATAGTCGTCGCCGCCTATATCGTAGCTTACTATGCGGTCATCCTCGGTCTTGCGCGCACTTGCGAATATAACGGGAACGCCCGATACCCTGCGGATCTCGCTGCATATCTCAAAGCCGGTGCTGTCTGGCAGATTGATGTCAAGGAGTATGAGCTTATAGCTTTTCTTTGCAAGCAGAGCATAGGCTGCTGCGGCATCATGTGCTATATCCGCATCATATCCGCAGCCGTTGAGCATCTCTGCGATTATTCCCGCAAGCTCCTCTTCGTCGTCAACGATAAGTATACGGTTCTTATCCATAGGACAACATCCTTTCCGAAACAGGTGGTTGATACATACAATAGATTACAGCAATTTTTGTGCATACTCACAAATGCATATCGGCATTACGGATCTTGGGTTGCTTTTCACCGCAAAATCCGTATAATAGTATTATGTGAAAAAGGGAGCGTGGTATAATGAATAATCCATGGGAAACGGTCAGTCTTTCCGATTATGAGCAGCACATGTCATCCGATGATGTGATGCAGCTGCAGACACTAAATGATATGATGCGCACACAGCTTGTATCATTCCCAGCGGATACTGCGATGATACTTGGCATAGCAGGGGGCAACGGGCTTGAACACATCAGCACGGACAAGTATCGCAAGGTATACGGCGTGGATGTGAATGAGGGCTATCTTGATGAGGTGAAGAAGCGATACGCCGCTCTTGACGGATGCCTTGAATGTATATGCGCCGACCTTACCGATGATAAGGTATCACTGCCGCATGCAGGGCTGCTCATAGCAGACCTGCTTATCGAATACATAGGCTATGACTGCTTTGAACGGGTGATATCGGTCACAGAGCCGGAATATATTTCCTGCGGTGTGCAGATAGATACCGGCAGTGGATTTGTATCCGAGTCGCCTCTCACGCATTCATTTGACTGCCTTGGCAGCATACACCGCAGTATATCGCCTTCCGTACTCACCGGCAGACTTGAATGCATAGGCTATGACCTTATATCATCGCAGGAATATCTTCTGCCCAACGGCAAGAAGCTGATACGCACCGACCATCGCAGAACAGGAGGAACGATATGATAATGGAATATGTGCCGATACCCGAGGGATACCGTGTACCTGCCGCACAGCAGGGCAGGATGGAGAGCTTTGTATACCGCAACGCCGATGAGGAGAAGCAGGCTTGGGTATATCTTCCCTACGGCTATGACGATTCCGGCGACAGATACGATATAATATATATGATGCACGGCGGCAGCGATAATTCCACGGATTATCTCGGGACGGACGCAGAGCCGAACGAACTCAAGAATGCCATCGACCATCTTATCGAAAACGGTGAGATACGCCCGCTCATCCTTGTGATGCCCACATTCTATCCCAATGGCTGTGAGGATGTGAGCGTAGAAAACTCCGCACGCCTCGTGAAGCTGTTCCCGAAGGAGTTTGAGGAATATCTCATGCCTTCGGTCGAGAGCAAGTACCGCACCTATGCGGATACATCGGATGCGGACGGATTCAGGGCATCGCGCACGCACAGGGCATTCGGCGGATTTTCCATGGGCGGTGTCACCACATGGTACATGTTCCTTGAACATCTTGACCTCATATCCACATTCATCCCCGAGAGCGGCGACTGCTGGTATTATGAGCGCCTCGGCGGCAGGACATATGCCGAACAGACCGCAAAGCTTCTTTGCGACACGGTAAAGAGCAAGGGCTATACCGCAGAGGATATACGCATATTTGCGGCAACAGGCAGCGAGGATATAGCGTATCCGCAGCTTGATGCGCAGATAAAGGCGATGAAGGCGGTCGGCGATGTATTCAGAGCCGATGGCGATGCAAATCTGACATATATCGTGGGAGAGGGCTGCACTCACTGGTATGCGCCTGTCAGGGAGTATTTCTATGATATACTCAGGACTGCATATCCCCCTGTGAAGCAGTAACGGTACAATGTAATAAACTAATGGTCAACGTCATAAGCGGCGTTGACCATTTCGTCTTATAAACGATGCATCACACGATCACTCCGCCGCCTGCTACACGGTCGCCGTCGTATAGTACACATGCCTGTCCGGGGGCTGCCGCCTTTACGGGCGGGTCAAAAATGATATGTGCTGTATCTCCGCTTATTACAGCCGTACACGGTGCTTCACCGTTGGAATAGCGTACCTTTGCCGTAAGGCGGTATTCGCCGTCTTCCCCGATGCTCACCTTGTTGTAGGATATAAGGTCTATCTCGCTTTTGTAGAGATCCTGCTCATCCCCGAGCACCACGGTGCCGGTGGATGAATCCTTGGATATGACGAAGGCAGGCTTGCCGAGCGCTATACCGAGACCTCTGCGCTGTCCTACGGTGAAATGCGATACTCCGTCATGAGAGGCAAGCACATTTCCGTCGGTGTCCGTGAAAACGCCGGGCTTTTCTTCTGTGCCCGAGTATCTGCGGATGAATGAAGCATAGTCCCTGTCGGGCACAAAGCATATATCCTGACTGTCGGGCTTTGAGGAATTGACGAGACCGTGTTCCTCTGCGATGCGCCGTATCTGCGGCTTATTGCTCGATGCGAGCGGGAACAGAGTATGTGCGAGCTGATGCTGTGTCAGACAGTAAAGCACATAGGTCTGATCCTTGGAGGGGTCGGCGCTCCTGCGAAGCTCATACCTCCCGGTGGCAGAGTTGAGTCCCACATCTGCGTAATGTCCGGTGGCGATATAGTCAAAGCCCAGCAGCAGTGCGCGTTCGAGCATAAGGTCGAATTTCATGTATCGGTTGCATTCTATACAGGGATTGGGAGTGCTTCCGGAAAGATAGCTCTGCACAAATGGCGATATCACATATTTATCGAATACATCGGAGAAATTGAGCACGATATGGTCTATGCCCAGCCTTCTGCATACACTTGCTGCATCGGATATATCCGAAAGGGAACAGCAGGAGCTTTCGGCATCCCCGACAGTATCATTGCCATACAGCTTCAGCGAGCAGCCGCATACCTCATAGCCCTGTTCAAGCAGCAGTATCGCAGCCACAGAGCTGTCTACGCCTCCGCTCATGCCAAGAAGTACTCTTTTCATCGCTGTCTGCCTTTCATCAGCTGCGGTATCAGCCACAGCAGGAAGCAGCCGATAAGCAGGGGAGCGAGTGGTGTCTGCACAAAGCTGTTGACAAAGCTTGGGAGCGGCATGCCGCCGTGCTTGAATGTGAGTGACCACAGGGTATAGAACATCATGACGATGCTGAATACGCCGCCTGTCTGTATGAAGCGCACCCTTGCAGGCGTGCGCCTTACAGCCACAAGCTTGTATGTGACGATCATAAGCAGCGCCACGGCAATACTTATCACAAGACAGGTGCCGATGGGCCTGAGCCTTGACATCATTATGCCTATGGGCATAGTGGACTTTGACTTGGGGTATCCTATCCAGTACAGTGCGGCAAATGCAGCCTGCCACAGTATATCGCGCAGATAGAGTATTATCCCGCCGTGTTTGAGATCTTTGAGCTCTATATCCGAGAATACGAGCACGCCCGATTCTGTGATGTTCTTGACAAGAGTTACGGTCTGCTCGCCATCATCGGACTTTCTGCGGTATACCTGAGTGCGCGAGCCGTCGTCGGCAAAGACCGCATTGTCCTTTTCAAAGCCTTTCAGCCTTTTATCGAGATAGTGCTCAGCTTCAAAGAATTTCTCGCTGCGGGCAAGACCCGAGAGCTTATATCCATACTGTGCCATATTATACTCCGTTTATACAAACATATCCCTTTTTGGGGATGATAAGTCCGATCAGATCTTCAAGTGTAGGTATGCGGATATCCGTACAGTCCGCCATTGCCTCATAGTCGCCGTAGACCTTGCTGTCAGTGCCCACGGAGATGAATCCGTCCTCATGGGCAGTTGCCGCAGAATGGGGAGAATCCTCTATCACCGCAGTATTTGCGGGCATTGTGCCCATACGCTGTGCGCAGAGGCGGAATATATCGGGCCTGTCCTTGCCGCTGCCCGCCTCATCGGTGGTGATGATAAAGTCGATGAGCGTGTCTATGCCGTTGCGCCTGAATGCAGAAAGGGTGAGTTCTCTTGAATTGGCAGTGGCGATGCATACGGGTATGCCGGCACGGTGCAGCAGCGAAAGAAGATCGTATGCGCCCGGCAGAAGAGGTATATCATGTGCATAGGTGTCGCGCACTATCTGCGTGATCTCATCGAGTATGTCCTGCTCGCTCTCGGGCAGGGAAAAGCGCTCCTTCATATACTGTGCGGAATCTGTGAGGGTCATGGTCTTGAGCTTTTCGGATATATCGGGAGAATACTCTATACCGTGACGCTGCAGGAATATCCTGTCACATTCGTTCCATACGCCGATGCTGTCTATCAGAGTGCCGTCAACATCAAAAATAAAGCCGTCTATCCGCATATCATTCCTCATCGAGAAGCATCAGCCATTCATCCGCAAGTGCGGCAGATTCAGCCTTTGCCTGTTCGTATTCCGTACATTTGTCGTTGAGCCGCAGATAGTCGCCTGCCACGTCGGGGTCTGCCATTTCGGCTTCGAGCCTTGCGATCGTCGTGTCAAGGCTGTGTATCATGGCCTCAAGCTCCTTTATGCGTGCCTTGCGCTTCGCATCTTCGGAGCGCTGCTGCTTGGAGCGGTGGGCACTGCGCTTGTCGGGCGCTTCCTTCTCGGCCTTTTCTGCTTTCTCGGCCTCTGCCTTCTGTGCTGTCTTGCGGGCTATGTATTCATCATACCCCATATTATGCAGGGATACGCCGTTGTCGATCTCGAGTATGCGCGTGGAAAGACGGTTGAGCAGGTATCGGTCATGGGATACGAATATTATGGTGGCGGTGGATTCCGCAAGCGCCTCTTCAAGTATCTCGCGGGTCTCTATATCAAGGTGGTTGGTAGGCTCATCGAGTATCAGCACATTGCCGTGTTCGAGCATCATCAGTGCAAAGCACAGCTTGGCGCGTTCGCCGCCGCTGACCACGCCTACCTGCTTGAATACGTTCTCGCCGGTAAGTCGCACGCTCCCTAAGAGCTTGCGTATCTTCTCATCTGTCATGGTGCGGTAGCGCATATGTATCTCATCAATGAGAGTACGTTCGGGGTGGAGCTGTGCATTCTCCTGGTCAAAATATGATATCTTAACGTTCTTGTTCCAGAAGATCTGACCGTTCCCGCAAGGGTATATGCCCTGTATCATCTTTATCAGCGTGGATTTTCCCGCACCGTTGGGGCCTGTGATGCCTATCCGGTCTCCGCGCCTTACGGTAAAGCCCACATCCTCCGCAAGTATGCGCTCACCTGCGGTAAGAGTGCAGTTTTTTACTGTGAGTACTTCCTCGGGCGGCTCAACTTCATAGGTAAAGGAAATATCGGCGGTCTTGTGATGGAGCACCGGCTTTTCGATAATATCCATAGTCTCCAGCTTTTTGCGCCTGCTTTTGGCAAGTGCGGAGGTGGATGCACGCACGAGGTTGCGGTCAACGAAGTCCTTGAGCTTTGCTATCTCCTCCTGCTGTGCGAGGTAAAGCTTCATCCGCCGCTCGTCGTCCTCTTCGCGCAGCTTCAGGTAATTGGTATAATTGCCCTTCCATCTGCGAAGATGCTTCTGTTCTATATCGCATATGGATGTGCAGAGCCTGTCGAGGAAATAGCGGTCATGTGATACTATGAGCAGAGCGCCCTTGTATTCACTCAGATAATCTTCGAGCCATATGACAGTGTCTGCATCAAGGTGGTTGGTGGGCTCGTCAAGTATGAGCAGGTCGGGCTCTTCAAGCAGCAGACGTGATATGGCAAGACGCGTCTTCTCGCCGCCGCTGAGCGTAGAGATGACCCTGTCGTACATCTCGGGAGGGAAGCCCATGCCTGTGAGCACCTTCCGTATCTTTACATCTATAAGGTAGCCGTCCTTGGACTCAAACTCGGCGGTCTTTGCGGCATATTCAGCCTGTGCGCCCTCGTCCCCGCTCTGAGCTATTCGGTGCTCGAGCTCCTTCATTTCATCCCATATCTTATAGAGACGGGAGAATACGCTCTTCATCTCCTCATATACGGTAGAGGAACGCTCAAGCCCGGTATTCTGCGCAAGGTATCCTATGGATGCGTCACGTCTTACGGAAAACTGAGGGATATCGGGCTCCGGCTGTGACTCGTATTCCTCTTCGCCCGTGATGATGCGAAGGAGCGTGGATTTGCCGCAGCCGTTCACGCCCACAAGGCCAATGCGGTCGGTGTTCTCTATCGTGAGCTCGGCGTTGTCAAGGATAGTGACACCGTTATATATGCGGGAGATATTCTTCATTGTTAGTATCATTGTATCACCGGTAAATAAAATTTAAGTCTTATGTATTATACCACTATATACCCGAAAATGCAAGTGCGGAGTTTTTTTACGATTTTTTTGACAGGAAAATGAAGATGTCACAAATGTGCTGAACAAATATATGTGAATAATACAAGCTATATAAATTGAACTTATAATTAACAAAATCCTGTTATATTGCATATATATGAACGCCGTGTTTTGTACATCATGGTCAAAATCGGTTAATTTATACAAATAAAAAAGCGTAAAATCATGTGGCTTAATTCAAAAAGCAGAAAATGATTTCAAATTGGAATCTTTTTATTTTTGGGTGTTGACTAATGTAATCCAAAGGGTTATAATCTAATCATAGCAAGGGTGCTGACATGTCCGGATGATATGTCCGGAATATGTTTGGTGCGGAGATCACGACCATCCGCTGCCCCTTTTTCGTACTGAAACGATGTTGCTACTTTCATGATAGGAGAGAAGATCAAATGTATGTTAAAGATGTAATGGTCCAGAATCAGGTTGGCCTCCATGCCCGCCCCGCTACTTTCTTCATCCAGAAGGCTAACGAGTTCAAGTCTTCCATCTGGATAGAGAAGGAAGAAAGAAGAGTAAACGCCAAGAGCCTTCTTGGTATACTTTCACTCGGTATTGTCGGCGGCACTTCCATCAGGATAATCGCTGACGGTCCTGATGAGCAGGATGCTGTGAACGGTCTTAATGATCTCGTTGAGAGCGGATTTGCCGAGGAATCCAGATAATCAGCGGATTTTATGTCAGGGACAGCAGGGTTTCACCTTGCTGTCCCTTTTAATATCCGCACAGCTTAGTAATTTTTACTCAAAAAACGATAATGTTCACAATTGTGTAACATATTTATTTGTCATATGTGCTATAATAGATTTGTATTTATTGTATAAAATAAACCTATGAGCAAATTTCTTCTATGTGTAAGTGCTTAAAAATCGGCAGAATACCCATAAGGGGTCTACAATATGCCACGAAAGGATGACTTGAATGTCTAACAGATTGTTTCAGGGGCTTATCCACCAGATGCGGGATGCAATGGACTGCATCGTCGGCGTTGTTGATTCGAGCGGAACTATCATAGCATGCAGCGAGCTTTCCAGGATAGGTACCGCAAATGAATATGTCACTATGGATCTGAGTGATTCTCATGATGTGTTCGTGCGCGACGGATATACCTATAAGCCCTTCGGCTCACATATCAAGCCGGATTATGCGGTTTTTGTAGAGGGTGTCGATGAGACTGCGGCTAAGTATGCAGGCATCATGGCTATCACGCTTTCG
>JAFPPJ010000260.1 GCA_017410745.1 Oscillospiraceae bacterium | reverse complement strand
CTTCTGTGCTGCACGGCCACTGACTCCTGTGTCTATCTCATCGAATATGAGTGTGCCTATATCATCTCTTTCAGAGACTACATTTTTAAGTGCGAGCATTATTCTTGAAAGCTCACCGCCCGAGGCTATTTTAGAAAGAGGCTTGAGCCCCTCGCCCTTATTCGTGGCAATGAGAAATTCAACCGAGTCAAGTCCAGTTCCTGTGAGCTTGCCCTGCTTTATATCTACCTTTATCTTCACATCGGGCATATTGAGGAAAGAAAGCTCCTCCTCCACCTGAGCCGAGAACCTCTCTGCAGCCTCACATCTGCGCACCGAAAGCTCCTTAGCCATTTCGCTCACCTGATGCAAAAGTACATCGCGCTCCTGCACGAGCTTCTCAAGTTCATCGGTGACAGCACCTGCACCTGCGAGCTGCGACTTGGCATCCTCGCCTGTCTTTATCACATCGCTGAGTTCCGGGCCGTATTTGCGTCTGAGAGTATTTATGGTATCGAGCCTTTCCCTCAGATATGCAAGTCTGGCAGGATCGGTATCTACCGCTTCTTTTAAGGCGGCTGCTTCATATGCAATATCCTCAAGCTCTATCTTCAATGAATCGAGCCTGTCATAGAGAGCGGAATAATCCTGTGCCTTACCTGATATTACAGAAAGCTCTCTCATAGCATCCCGCAGCATATCGGACATACCGGATGTATCATCATCGCCGAGCAGGCAAACCGATACAGCTCCGAGAGAAGATATTATCTCCTCACTGCTGCGTGCTATGCGGTATTCTTCTTCAAGTTCGGTATCCTCTCCCTCATGGAGGTCTGCAGAAGATATTTCCGAGACTGTTTTTTTCAGGGACTCACTGAGCTCAGCGCGTCTTTTCTGCTCTATAGCAAGTGCGCGTATCCTGCGCGATATCTCCTGCAGTTTACGAAACGCAGCATTATACTCAGAAGCAGCATCCTCAAGCTGTCCGTAGCCGTCAAGTATACCGATATGCTTTTCGGGATCGAGCAGTACCTGCCCGTCATGCTGACCATGAATATTGACAAACATCGAACCTATCTCACGAAGCACTGTGACAGATGCCGCCTTACCATTGATGCGGGCCGTGCTTCCGCCGTCTGCATGGATCTCCCTTGAAAGGGCTATCTGATCCTCATCATGATCTATCCCCATCTCATCGAGCCTGTCGGATACAGTACCGGGGATGCATGTAAACAGTGCAGATATATATGCCTTATCGCATCCGGCTCTTACCGCATCCTTGGTAGTACGCTGACCAAGAACAGAATTTATGCCGTTTATCAGTATAGACTTGCCCGCACCGGTCTCACCCGTAAAGACATTGAAGCCCTCAGAAAACGGGATCGACGCTTCCTCTATTATAGCAAGGTTTTTTATGTAAAGCTCGCTCAGCAAAATGACACCTTCTATATAATATCATACCTTTTTATTATACCACACTTCACCCGTCTGTGTCAAGTATAAATATCTGTGTTGACAGTGCATATCACACACAGCTTTGAACGTAAAATAGCGCAAGCCCGAAAGTCCGTCGCTTTCAGGCTTGCGCGTTTTTGCCCTGTACAGGCAGTTTTACATGCGGTCACTTGTTTATCCGGATATTGGTGATAGCGCACTGGTCTCCGGTAAGTGCGACATAGATAGTATCCGTGCCGTCATTTATTGTTGTAACGCACTTTACACTAAGTCCCATATTTTGCGTCACAGCAGTTATCGAATTTCCCTTCTTTGTGAGCGTTATACTGCAGTCAAAGCCTTCTTATTGTGCTTTTCCACGCTTACCAGCCTTCAAAGCTGTCGCTCTTATTAACGATTATGCTGTTCTCCGAAGCTCCGTCACATTCCCAGTATTCTCCGTCAAGTCTCATAAGAGTGAAATCGCGGTAGTTTGCGCCATTGACCTTGCCGTCATCGGAATAGAATATGTCGATATACGGGCAGTGCTATACGAGCCGCGCGGTAGGCAGACTCATCGCATGGAAGGTTATCTCCATTTTATCTGTCAGCAGTATACCGTCTGTTTATGCGGTACGATACCCATCAACCTGAACATTCGGCATATCCCCTTCCGGAACGTCTATATAGCTTATCTTTTCGGCGATCCTTGGAATATAGTCCTCCGTTATCTCTTCGCCTGTCTTGTCTATCTTTACGTTCGTGATACGGCAGTATTCGCCCGTTATTCCAAGATATACGAATCTTGCGCTGTCAGGCAGCGCCACTACCGACTCGACTGTCTTTCGTTTTGATGTGATGCAGATGATAGCGTGATCGTCATATTTCGCCATATCTATCCTGTATTCATCATCACCTATATTCTCGGATATCCGTTCGGTGATCTGTGTCTTTATCTTGCGCGCACCTTCTGTCACGGTGTGGCCGTTGGTAGTGCCCGCAAGAACTGCGCCTTATACCGTACATCTCCATTACACCATAT
>JAFPPJ010000259.1 GCA_017410745.1 Oscillospiraceae bacterium | reverse complement strand
TTTCGTTAATTATTTGTGCACATTCAACATAAAGCACGGCTCGTTTTACATACATTCTTACAACAAAGCCGTATTACCGCAGTTTATGACACCTGACTCACGCAAACAAAAGCGAGCCTTACGGCTCGCCTCTTTATAATACTTCTCACACGAGCATTCCATCGGATATGGTGATTACTCTGTCGGCAGTCTGAGCAACAGACGGATCATGCGTGATAAGTATCAGTGTCTGGTCAAACTGCTTTATGGATGTGCGCAGGAGCTGCAGTATCTCCTTGCCGGAGGACGAGTCAAGATTTCCCGTTGGCTCATCCGCAAGTATAACAGCGGGCTTTGCTATCATAGCACGCGCTATTGCCGTGCGCTGCTGCTGGCCGCCCGAAAGCTGATGCGGATAGTGATCGAGCCTGTCGCTGATGCCCATGGCTTCTGCCAGCTTTGCAAGATATTCATTATCCGGCTCCTTGGCATCGAGCGCCAGCGGAACAAGTATATTCTCACGCGCAGACATTACCGGCAGAAGATTGAAGAACTGAAATACAAAGCCGATCTTTGAACGGCGGTATTTTGCAAGCTGCTCATCATTCATGGAGAATACATCTTCACCGTCAACAGTAAGAGTACCGCTGTCGGGTCTGTCCATTGCTCCGAGGATATGCAGGAGCGTGGACTTACCGCTTCCGCTTCGTCCCACGATCGCCACAAATTCGCCCTTATTCACTTCAAGGCTGACATCATTGAGTGCTGTTACCTCATTGTCGCCCTTTCCGTACTTCTTTGATAAATGTTCTGCTTTAAGTATTACTGACATATATCCACCTCATCCGTATCTGCGGCATAGTTCATCGAACGAAAGACTGCCGCCGAATATATCAAGTGCGCTGCCTACAGTGAAATCCACACCGTATTTTTCTAGCACCTCAATGTCCTCATAGGAATGTATACCGCCCGCATATGTTACAGGGATGTCCATACCCGAAAGAATAGCCGCCGCCATGGGATCCGGCCCCTGCTGCCTGCCTTCTACATCCACCGCATGCACGAGCATCTCATCGCATTTGTCCGAAAGATATGCGAGCGTATCTCTGTCAAGCTTCATATCCGTGAACTTCTGCCACCTGTCTGTAACGATAAAATATTCATCATCACGTTTCCGGCATGACAGATCAAGCACAAGATGTTCCCTGCCCACACAGGCTATAAGTCGGTCAAGTGCCGTCTCATCAAGTTTTCCGTCTTTGAAAACATATGATGTGACTATAACATGGGATGCGCCCCATTCAAGGAAATATCCCGCATTTCTGTCATTCACTCCGCCGCCTATCTGAAGTCCTCCCCGATATGCAGAAAGAGCCGCCTTTGCCTGCGCAAGATCTTCCTCGTATTTTTCGGAGCCCGACGGATCGAGAAGGATGATATGTCCTCCCGTCAGTCCCCTGTCCTTATACAGCTTTGCATAGTCAGCCGCACCCTTGACAGATACGAAGTTCTCAACAGCGCCGCTGTCATCAAGTGAACCGCCTACTATCTGCTTCACCTTGCCTCCGTGTATATCTATGCATGGTCTGAATCTCATGCAGTCACCTCATCCGTAAAGTAATATACTCCCGAAAAGAAGCCCTTTCCGGAAAGTGTTCCCGCGCATTCACGAGCAGTCTTGTCATCTGCGAAAAGTCCGTATACTGCAGATCCGCTGCCGCTCATAAGCGTCTGTGCGCCATATCCCGAAATGATATCCTTTATCCGCATAACATCGGGAATGTCCACTGCCTGCTCAAATATATTGTACAGGGGCAGATTTCCTTTGCTATAAAGCGTCATGACTTCACGCGGCTCAAGATGTTTTCCGGGAGCAAGCTCATCTATCCTTCTGTATGCCTCCGGCGTGGATATGCCGTGTTCTCCCTTCGCTATAAGCACACAGCCATACATAGGCGCAAGCGGTGTTATCCTCTCTCCTATGCCCTCGCAAAGAGCAGCTCCGCCCTTTACAAGAAATGGTATGTCCGCACCGCATGATGCTGCCGCAGATAAAAGTCCGTCAATATCCGTGCCGCCGTACGCTCTATTCAGCATGCGGAGCACTGCCGCACCATCTGCGCTTCCTCCTCCAAGCCCTGCCTGTGAAGGTATGTGCTTGTCGATATGTATCCTTGCGCCACCCTGTATCCCACAGACCTTGAAATAGGTTTGAGCACATTTATATGCAATATTCCTTTCATCTGAGGGCACAGAACTGTCACTGCATGATACAGAGATATTATCGGCTTTTTCAAGGCTCACCGTATCGCACAGCGATACAGTATGCATCACCGTGCACAGCTCATGATAGCCGTCATTTCTGCGGCCTATGCAGTCAAGGTAAAGATTTATCTTTGCATATGCTTTCTCTGTCATATCTTACTCCAGCATATATCCGCGTATATATCTGCGTTTGGTGCAGATACTGAATATATCTTTTGTCCTCACAGGGCCTGTAGAATTATTGTACAGGTTATACAGGACATAACAGTCATGTTTTCTTTCAAATGCGATGAAATGGCTCGTTGAGCGCCAGGGCTCCTTCGTCCAGTAACAGATTATGAATACCCTGCCGTGCTTTACATTCTCAGCAAAGTCGTTATAATCCGTGAATTTCCTGAATTCTCTTCCGGTGGAGGAAAGATACTTGCCGATGCCGTCGGGCGACAGCCCGAAAGTACCGAACAGTACAAGATACTTCTCCAGCTTTGAAGCGGTCTCACGGAAATCCACAGTTTCACCGCATAATTTTAATGCATTATAGACAGCTATCGCTCCGCAGCCATTGTATGCCATTCTGAAAAGGCCGAAGCAATACCGTGATACAGCACAGCTTCCCTGTCCGTTGATAAAATCATCGGGCAAAGGAAGCTCTGTATTTCGAGAAATATTATGTTTGCTTATGAAGCGACCAATCATAAATGCCCCCATAGCACTCCCGAAATCCTTCTCCGGCAAGTCACTTTATCATAGGAGAAATGAAATCAGATATGCGCTCTACCGCCGTCATGATATGTTTTAACGAATATGCATAGGATATACGCACAAATCCTTCGCCGCTCGCGCCGAATGCATTTCCGGGCACCACAGCTACATCATGCTCGTTGAGAAGCCTTTCACAGAATTCCTCGCTTGAAAGCCCTGTACGCTTTATGCTCGGGAACACATAGAATGCGCCTCTCGGCTCAAAGCAGTCAAGACCTATCTCATTGAGCGATTTCACAAGCCATCTTCTGCGCTGATCATATTCCACGCGCATCTTCTCCACATCCCTGTCGCATGACTGCAGCGCTTCAATGGCAGCATACTGAGATACGGTAGGAGAACACATGATCGCATACTGATGTATCTTGAGCATCTGACGTGCGAGCGGTTCAGGAGCGGCGATATAGCCCAGTCTCCAGCCTGTCATGGAATATGCCTTTGAGAATCCGTTTACAAATATCGTCCTCTCCTGCATATCTCTTATCTGAACGATAGAGCAATGAGTACCGCCGTATGTGAGCGCAGAATAAATCTCATCGGTAAGGACAAGTATATCAGTGCCTTCAAGCACATCAGCGATCTCTTCAAGATCATGCCTGTCCATAACTGCGCCTGTGGGATTGTTCGGGAACGGAAGCACGAGCAGCTTTGTCTTGTCCGTTATCTTAGAGCGAAGCAGCTCTGCTGTCAGCTTGAAATCATTTTCAGCTACTGTTTCAAGCGGTACGGGGATGCCTCCGCAAAGAGATACTATCGGCGCATAGCAAACAAAGCAGGGCTCTACTATGAGCACCTCATCGCCGGGATTTACAAGGGAGCGCACCGCTATATCTATGCCCTCAGAACCGCCGACAGTCACTATTACCTCATTCTCATCATACGAAACTCCAAGCTGTGTCTTTATCTTATTGACAATGGCTTTTTTAAGCTCAGCCATACCTGAATTTGCAGTATATTTTGTCTTGCCCTTTTCAAGCGAGGTTATAGCAGCCTGACGCACATTCCACGGTGTCTGGAAATCAGGCTCGCCCACACCGAGAGAGATGACCCCCTCTCTTGCATTGGCAAGGTCAAAAAATCTTCTTATGCCCGAGGGCTTCATGTCAAAGCATTTTGCCGCAACGAGCTTGTCATAGTCGATCACGGAGAAACGAGACCCCTTTCATCAATATCAGTATCCATAAATATCCCCTGATCCTTGTATCTTTTCAGAACAAAGTGGGTGGATGTTGAGATAACTCCATCAAGAGTAGACAATCTTCTTGCTACGAACAGAGCGATCTCCTTGTAATCCGTACCGCTCAGCGTAACAGCAAGGTCGAACGAGCCCGACATAAGGGTAACGGAATCGACCTCTTCAAACGACATGATGAGACGCGCGAGCTCATCAAAGCCATGCTCTGCCTTAGGCGCGACCTTGACCTCAATGAACGCGGTCACAGCGTTCTTGTCGGCGAGTTCCTCGTTTATTACGGCTCGATAGCCCCTTATAACGCCCTGCTTTTCATACTGCGTTATTGCCTTCTTTACATCGGCCGCAGACATACCTGTCATAGTCGCAAGCTCTTCATCGCTGAGTCTTGCATTTTCCTTCAAAAGTTTCAAAAGCTGATCCATATATGCCTCCTTGATCATTCTTCCTTTGTATCACTATCACTTCTCCTTGATACAACAAGGATCCGTATAAGATTCACACCCAGCATCAGACACGCAAGACTGACGCTTACGAGCCACATCACCGCATTCATCCTGAACACGGAGTTTATCAATGAATACACTGCAGAATAAACGATTATCAGCCCTATGGCAGACATTATCATCACCAGTGACTTAGCGCTTCCCTTCTGAGAAAACGTCTTGCTGTCATAGGCTATCGCTGTAAATGCCATTACGATCACAGTAAATGCAGAAAGTATGAACATTGCCATGAACAGCGGCTCATTCTCAAGTCTGTGTTCGGGAATGGAGAATACATTTATCCCTTCGGGAGCGGCATCGGTATAATAGTACTCATACCTCACGGTATATGATGTATACACGCTCCTGAACGGGAAAGTATACATGACCGCTATCGCTATAAGAACATACATCACTGTATTTAGCACGCCGAATGAACGTCCTTTTGCAAACAGGCGGAGCTTTTCCTCGCCGTATACGGCCTCTCCCTTGGTATTTCCCATAGATATCAGCATTATTGCGGCATATATCACCGCAATGCCGGAAAGAGGGAAAGGAAGGCCGACCGAAGTAAGAGATGACACTATAAACAGCAGCGACATGCCTATCTGCACAGACAGTGCTATCAGACTGATGCGTCTGACCGCTCCTGTAAGCTCATGCGACAATGATGTCCTGCCTACACACTTGATAAGCTCTTCTCCCTTTGTATCGGTGATATCCGATACAGTAACGAATACCATCCTGAACAAGGTATCCCTCGATGTGATCATTCCGAGAGAACAGCCTATCATCAGCGCACCGCACACGATAGACACTGCAGTTACATAGAATCTGTCCTGCCCGTCATTGGATATATACAGCTGAGACAGCGCATACGATACGGCAGCAAGTGCCGCAAGCAATGAGCCTATACCGCTGATGTCGGTCACATATCCTGTTATCTTAGGATCGAGCGAGCGCATATTAGAGGCAAATACCCTGCGTGACATATCTCTTTTGGCGAGAACCATATTCACCGCCAGCACAGACCCCGTCAGAAACGCCCAGGCCGTTATAAGCTCCCACATGAAGCCAAAAGCGGCAGATGAGTGCGATATGCCCGCACATACAGCCGAAGCAATGACAGCGAGCGTACCCAACAGCACATATTTATCTTTAAATACATCGGCCACAGCCGTACCAGGTTTGATTATACTCTGCTTATTTTGCATGATCACAGACCCTTAAACAAATTTTTAAAAACTTGATATGGATACATTATACCACTTTTCCTGCAATATGTCAATATAAGAATTTTCCGGCGGACAGTGTCCGCTCCCATTTCGTTGATAATCGCCTTCAAATCATTCTAATTCGCGGCTCGGTGACTCTCTTATCTGTTAATTACTTTCATTATCTTTTCCGGCGTGCTGTGCCCGCTCACGTTTCGCTCATCATTGCCTACATCAGCCTGATTTGCGGCTCGGTATCATTTCCTTCCGAGATACACTTATATTCCGGTAAACTAACGTTATCCATAAATGATCCCCCTGCAAGCAGGGGGATCCGATATCATTATACTTATGGATCGATCTTTATCACGCCGTCAGTCCATGTAACATGGTGCTCATAGCTGAAATCGGTATTATCAGCTTCCGGCCTGAAGAACGGGTAACCGAATGATGTATACTTAGGCTGTACAGCGAACCACATTTCACCGTTTTGCGCAGTATTGATATATATCTGTACTGAATTCGATCTTGTGGATGTGATCTGTTTCTGCGAATTATTGTCTCTGTTCCACTCGTAGATCTGGTACAGTTCTGCGCCTTCAGCCATATCCCATGTGATCGTAACCGTACCTCCGCTTAACGTCACAGTTGAAGCGATATTGTAGTCATCGGGCACAGCATAGGATACATTCTGTGCAGTAGTCCATCTTCCGCCGATATACGCCGTAACATAGAAACCATACTCGGTGCCGTTGTCAAGATTGTAGACGCCCTTGACCATAGTTGCATTGCTTTCAGCAGTGTATTCCATAGTTCTTACAGGCACATCATCGATCATATAGGTGAGTCTGTAAAGCGAGGCATCCGGAAGAGTGTTCCAGCGCACCTTAGCACAGTGGTTGCCGGGAGATATGCTTGTGATCACAGGAGAAATATCCTTTGTGGTCACATAGAGTATATGAGGAGCATCATAAGCCAGATCAGGTCCAAACAGTATGTTCACATCTTCGATGACGGGAAGCACATAGAAGCCGTACTCTGTTTCAGGTTCAAGTCCCTCAACTGTGTATTCAGTATCCTCTGTCTCTCCTACAAGCTCAGCCTCGGCGCCGTCATAGAGATATACCTCATAGCTGTCTGCATCGTAGTCTTCTTCCCATGTGAGAGTTACAGAATCAGATGTCGCAACGGCCTCAGCATCGCAAACGAACTTCCGCGGTGAGCCGGTGAATACGAACTCTTCTGATTCATAGAGACCGCAAACCGCTTTAGCCCTGAATTCTATCTCAGGATCACTTCCAGTATAATACCTTCTGTCTACGCACAGTGAGATAAATTCACCTTCGTATGTGTCAACTTCTCCTGTCTCTGTATCAGTCACACTGTATACATATGTAACCCCGTCAATTGCATCTGCATTAAATTCTATCCTGTACTCACCTATTTTTACTAGGACTTCAGGCATATCAGGAGTGTAATGCGGTATTGCAGTTACGAAATGAGCCTTATCAGTATCATTCTTGTTGTCAAATATCACATAGATGTCGTCGATAAGCGGCATTACTAAGAATTGATATTCCTCATTGTTGGTCAGTCCGTCAACTGTGAGGGATGTCTCCTCGCTATTTCCGCCGACATCCATTATGCCATCATGATAATAGAGCACCTGATAAGCATTCGCTTCTGAGTCTTCCTCCCATGTGAGAGTTACTTCACCGTCACCCTCTGTTATATCTGTTATGTTGCACAGGTACTGTCTCGGTGTAACGGTGATGGTGGTCTCCTCTGATGAATAGCCTCCCATAACAGCCGTTGCTGTGATGGTCACATCATTTACGGATTCGATCATCTCATTGATATTGTCAGCCTGATTTGTAACGTTAATGTCACCAGTGATCGTGTATATGTATTCCACTCCGTCGATCGCT
>JAFPPJ010000258.1 GCA_017410745.1 Oscillospiraceae bacterium | reverse complement strand
GCAGATACAGTGACCTTATGCTGTATTTTATCGCGAATGAGAAGGACGGGGAACAGAGAAATGCGTTGGTGCGTTCATATCTTCAGAATAACGAGTATATCGTTTCCGATGGGTTTATCGAGCGTGCGCTGCAGGATAAATACTGGCGTGTACGTATGGAAGCATATGAGTACCGCATAAAGCATCACGGAATGTGGGATGGCATGGAGAAGCTCCTTTGGTCTGAGTATTATCCCATACGTCAGTTTGCGGAATACTATCTTGACAAGAATGGCTTTGACTGTATAGGCTATTGCCGTGAGAGACTTCCCGATACATTGTCTGCACTTTCGGATATAGGCGCATCCGAGGATATACCGCTCATCCGCCCTTATCTTGAAACACAGCCTGTTAGGGTACTTACCGCACTTGTGAGACTTGATTCTCCCGACTGCAGGGAGCTTGTATGGGAATACATCAACTCAGACGACATAAAGCTCGCCAAAACCGCATATCGTCTTGCAAAGACACAGATACACTTCACCTGCAGCGAGCTTTTGCCCCGTATAAAAGAGGAGACCGATCCTGTGATCCAATGGCGGCTGATACGCCTCCTGCGAGATAAGCGCAACTTAGACCTGCTCCCGGTACTTATCAGGATGGCGCATGACTATTCCCATATAAGATCGGATATCATAGCATTGATACAAGATATGAGCGGCTATGACCGCCACGGTCATTATGGCATCTTTGTTACGCCAAAGCAGCACAAGGACATAGAAGAGGCACTGCGTTATGCCGATGGGAGCATCCCGCTCTATCTGAATAATCATATCATATCAAAAATGAGGGATAAGAAGTGAGCCGCGGCTTTTCTAATCTGAGTTTAATGAGATCTTTATCTGATTTATTTGATTTGGCAGCCTTGACGATGTATAATAGTAGGAGCAAAATACAGCAGGGAGTGAGCCAGTGATGAAGGCACCCTGCTGTGTGATCTCCTATGATATAAGAGTTTCCGAGATCATCCCGGACTGCCTTTTTTTCATCTTCTGCCAGCAGAAATAACTGTAAATATCGTTGAACAGGAATACCGCAAAGCATACGGCCACCGAGATATATCTTGTATCGGACAGGCTTGCCAGTATCCACAGAACGATAAGGATTATATCGTTTGCGGCATAGGCAATGGCATAGAACGGATCTCTCCTTAACGTGAGATATACTGCGATAAAACTTGTTGTGACGGACAGTGTGCTCGGCAGGATATTTGCAGTATGGAACATCTGCAATATGAAGTAAAAGACTACGGTCACTGCGGCAGACAGGATGATCATGAATACGGTCTCCGCTTTGCCTATACTTCCTACAGTGACCTCGGCCATGTTTCCGTTGAACGGGTTTCTCAGCCATGATATCAGTGCAAATACTGCCATGGGCATCGTCATGCCGAGATAGGTTATCATTTCACCGTAATATGAGAATTTATAGGATATTATGCCGTAAAGTATGCTGAAAATTATAACAAGCACCTGACCGAGCGGATTGCCTTTGGCATTGAGTATAAGGTAAGTCACGCCGATGAGCGATGCAGCGAGTATCAGAAGATTTGACCTGTCAAACAGGATAAAAGATACGATCACCAGTATACTCGATATGCTCCATATCATGATCTCTGTATATGAAAAATAATCTTTCAGCCGCTTTATCATTTGTTTTCCTCCAAAAATAAAGCATCTGCATACACATCTTCTAAGACCTAACGATGTGTAAACAAATGCTTAACGCATATCCTACCCGGTGGCAGTATCAATATTACAGCCATTATATCACAGATGTACAAAAAAGTCAATCGGTATCACATAAAAAGAAGGAATAATATGATCGGAATATATTTCAGCGGAACGGGCAATTCCGCACATGCAGCAGAATGCTTCTGCAGGGAATACGATGCGGGCGCTAAGGCGTATTCCATCGAGGACAGCGCCGCTGTCACGGCTGCAAAGACCGCAGATATGATAGTGTTCGCATATCCCGTAATGTTCAGTACAGTACCAAAGATACTGCGCGACTTTGTCGAGGACAACAGGGATGTTTGGAAGGGCAGGAAGGTCTTTGTCATTGCAACGATGGGGCTGTTCAGCGGGGACGGCTCCGGTTCGCTGGGACGTCTGCTCAGTAGCTGTGGGGCAGAGGTCATTGGCGGGCTCCATCTGAAAATGCCCGACAGCATCGGTGATGAAAAGGCACTCAAGCGCCCGCTCGAAAAGAATAAGGAGCTCGTCAGGGGAGCGGAGCAGAAGATAAAGGCATCGGTGCGCAGCATGAAAGGAGGACATCCCACTCAGGAGGGGATAGGACCTCTGTATCAGATGGCTGGACTGTTCGGTCAGAGACTGTACTTTGGCCACAAGACGAAGGAATACTCATCAAAGCTAAAGATCGACACGGCCAAGTGCATCGGCTGCGGTAAATGCGAGAAGCTTTGCCCGATGGGGAACATCACCATGAAGGACGGCAAAGCTGTATCCGGGAGCCGCTGTACCATGTGCTACCGCTGCATAAACAAATGCCCGAAGCAGGCTATCACGCTGCTGGGAAAAAGAGTAGTAGAGCAGTGCGGCATCGAGAAATATATGCCATAAAAGCTACCCCCTTAGAGCATACAAAAAAGTGTGAACTCTGAGGGGGATCGTGTCAATGAAATAATGCGCAGGTTTATGATATAAGCGGGCAGTGCCCGCAGTCACCTTTGAGAATGCTTTATTGGGACGGTCATAGAAATTAGCTTTACTACTTGTATTTACACCTGT